>CAZBNS010000008.1:0-15646 GCA_964493475.1 uncultured Rhizobiaceae bacterium
AAGTGTCTAACAAAGCACTTGAGGCGACGGACTACCGCGCCTCATTGCGGGTGTTAGGTGGCGTAGTCACGACCTCCAAAATTTTATAGGCTCCATCTGCGAATGCTTCTGCCTTCTCTTTCGTCTCAAACACAGGCATGCAGCCAATCATCCCGTCGGCATACGACAGAGGCAATTCTACTGCCGTCCCCATCCACACCACCTCCGTAATCGTGTTTAGCACCTGTACTACAAATGGCATTACTTTTCTACTTCGGTGGCCTGCCCACCTAAGATTGGCGATAGCTCGTTCGGCCATGCATCGCGGCTGAAATCCAATCCGCTCAGCCTACGGCGTGCCGACGTTGATTTCGTTCTGTTGTGTGCTCATTATTATCTGAACTCCAAAATAGGTGTCGGCCTCTCACCGACCCGTAGGCTTGCTTTTGACGTATGACGAGCCTATGACAGTCCTGATTAGTCAGTGTCAGTAGGTGACATCGGTATGTGAAGGTTCTGCGCCTTCGGTGTCCGTTTCCTTATTGGCGGGATCGGCGACATGCGCTGATCCGGGCTGATCCTTAACTTCCATATCCTGCGATTCCGGCAACTCGATACGCGCAAGAGGGGACGCAGAACGCACGCCGTTTGTGATGTCACGCGGAACATCATCGTCCTTGTCGAAGGCATCGCGCAACTCAGGCGAGAGCGGCAACCATTTCGACAAGCGACGGAAAGCCGTCTTCTTCGCCATTTCGTTGAAGTCGCTCACCCAAGGGCCAGCCTTTCCAGCCCTTGAGCGGGCGCGAATCTTGTCAATCTCCGACTTCGACATGACCTCGCACTTGCGCGTGCCGTCCTTGAACGTGCAGATGGAGTACGCCGCGTACATCTCCCCGCGTTCCTTCTTGAAGTCGATCTTGTGAACCTTGATGTCCCCCATGTCATACTCGAACACGTCGTTCTCGCAAACAACGTCGGCATGGATGTTGGACACCTGACCGCTGCGCATCGCCAACTCGACAAGACCCTTGTAGTCGATGATGAGTTGCACCTGATCGCCGTAAGGAATCAGGTGCGCCCTGCGACCGTCAGGCTCAAGGCCAAGCTGTGAAAGACTGAGCATGGCCTGAAAGAAGCTCCCTTGGTCACACTGGGCGAGCTTCGGAGTCTTGTTGATGCAGGTCAGCGCTACGGCAATCATGCGGTCAGGCGCAAGATGCTTCGGAAGGGCGTTCATAATCCGCTCCTTGAAGGCATCACCTTTGAGAAGATCCATCGTCGTCGGCTTGCCGGTTGTGGCAAGTTTGGTTTGGGCCGGTGTTTTTGCTACGGCCTGTGTGGTATCGCTCATTATTCTGTTCCTTTCTTCTGTTACGGCATTCTAAAAACAGGTTCATATCCAAGTCTTTTGCAAAGCCTTTTCGAGCCCCTTTTACAAGTGCTTTTGTCGTGATAGTAGATTGTGTAGAACTGTGGAGAACCGGGAATTGAAATACACCCTTCCCATGATGGAGTGCCTCTATTCTTGTTAATCAAAAGAACATCAGCCATTTTTGCTTTCATTCTTCTTTACCTCGTGTGTGCGTGTTACGGTCAACGCTGTAAACTGTGCGTTGTACCTCAAAGTTGTGTCGCGGTTTTGGTCTCGATCCACTTGGCGAAACCCTCAACCTGACTCTCAAGAAGCTTCTGGAATTCCTTTCCCTTTTCGGAAGAAAGTTCAGGAACTTTCAGCGAACGGATCGTCGCGGCGAAAGCGAGAGCCTTATTCTTGTCGGGCGCTTGCTCGGCTTTCTGCTTTGCGATTCGCTCTGCCTCTAAGCGTTCCGCCTCTTCGCGCTCAGCCCTCTCTTTCTCTTCGCGCTCGGCCTTGGCTTTCGCGTCGATTTCGGCTTGCATCCGTTCACGCTCCTTGCGTTCAGCGTCAAGCTTTGCCTGAATCTTCGCCTGTTCTGCGTCCGCCTTGGCTTTTGCTTCAGCGGCTTCACGTTCCGCCTTGGCGCGGATCTCCGCTTGCTCGGCCTCGGCTTTCTTGCGAGCCTCTTCCGCCTTCTCGCGCTCGGCTTTGGCCTTTCGTTCTGCCTCAAGTCGCTTCTTGGCCTCCTCTTGGGCCTTGTCCTGAGCCTCTTTCAAGAGACGTTCACGTTCCAGACGCTCTTTCTCGCGCTGTTCAGCCTCAAGACGTGCTTTGTCTTCCGCTTCTTTGCGCAAGCGTGCCTCTTCCTCGATGCGCATGTGCTCAAGCTTCTGAGCCGCCGCCTCTTCTGCTTCTTTCTTCATTTTCGCGCCTGTCAGCATGGCGTCAAACTGTTCCTGCTGCATCATGGCAAAGTCAAACGACGTGCCAGTCAAGTCCATGTATGCCGACAATGAAAGCGTGCGAGCTTGACGCAACTCTTCGCGCTTCTGTTCCTCAACGCGCTTGGCAAAGTCTTCCTGCTCTTGCAGGTACGATTCGACCGGCTCAACAAGAGCCTTCAGCACGTTGGCGATTCCGTCAATCGCCTTACCTTTGGCCAATGCGTCTGCCTTCAGGCGCTTACGGGCGTTCTCCGCATCGCACCTGATCTGCCGCAGCGCAAGCCGCATGTCACGCGCAAGCTTCATCTCGCGTGTCTGCGAAACGTCTGTGACCTTGATGGCCTTCGCCTGCGCAAGCCACTTCTCGGCATCCGCAAACATTGTGACAAACGCCTCGCGCAACTGTGTTGCCGTGCTGTTCTCAACGCCGGTCTGTTCGATGATCTGAAGCGCCTCTTTCGGCATGACTTCAGGGGTGATAACTGCATCCTGATTACTCATTGCTCTTGGTCTCCTTGTTGTGTTTGTCGGTTAGATGATGTCCATCAAACCGTAAGCGTCATCGAACGGTGGAAGCTCTGCGCAGTAGGCCGTAGGCAAAACAACGCTGCTCTTGCTCTTGCAGAAGTCGCACTTTCCGCACATCGGCGCGTCAACCTGCCCGGTCGCAATCGCCTTGATGATCTCCAGCTTTGACGGTCCTCCGAACTTGGTCTTGTTTTTCAGGATCATTTCCCATGTTGCCGCATGGTCGCCAATCGGGACATATCCGATTTCAGGGTTCTCCTCGCGTGAACAGAATAGGAGCCCGGTCCTGAAAGGCTTATCCGGGTCAATTCCAAGAGCCGTGACGTTCCAGTCACACCCGTTCAGCGTGAAGTCGTTGCCGTACTCAATGCCGTAGCGGTATCCGCTCACTTGGAACCAGTACGACCACGCATCAAACCAAGAGCATTTGATGTTCTTGCCTTGGCACACAATCCAACCGTCATCGGTACGCCCAGGCGATTTCAGGTCGATGATGTGAAGCTCCCCGTTGAGCGCCGTGAGAATGTCGATATCACCCTGCCAAGTGATACCGTCATCAAGCAGAAACGAAATGCGCGGTTGAAGAATGGCCCCCTTCAGTAAACTTTGCGCAACTGGATCTGCGAGCAGTCGCTTTGCGGAAAGAATGGCCTTCTTCGCCGCCGCATTCCACCCACCGGACTTGTTGCACAGCATGGCGGCGTTCTTCATTCCGTCGTCATAGCTGGACTTCAAGAACGGATAGAACGCCGTTGGAAGAATCTTCTTGTCCGTTTCGTCTGCCAGCATTCCGCGTGTCACGATTGCGTCAACAAGCGAACCAGCCGCCATTGCCTCCGACGATGGTTCCTCCCATTCAGGAATGATAGTCGCGTCACCGATTATCCGGCCATTGTACATCGCCATCGCACGAGAGGGGCAGTCGAGAAACGTTTTGAAGATTGAGTTTGTAAGAAAGATCATGACTTCTTCGCCTTCTTGATCTCGCGCAGATTCTTGTAGTAGTCCTTGGCCTTGCGAACGCGGTCACTGCGCTTCTCTTTCGCCTTCGCAATCTTGGCCGTCTGCTGTTTGATCCAGTTGTTCACGTCCTCCATCCTGAACAGTACCCATGTCTTGCTCATGCGGAAGTGCGGCATGTCGTTCTCTACGTGCAGGCGAATCCAGCGGCGTACCACATTCGGATTTACGCCTAGAGCCTCGGCAACCTGAATGGTGGTGAAGAAGTCGCTCGGCAACTCCGACAGCTTCCGCGCCATGCCTAGCCTGTGCTCGTTCAGGAAGCGGACGACATCGTCCTCGTTAAAGATGACCGGATCGTTTGAGCAGGGCAGCAGGTCGCCTTCCTGCATTGATCTTGTGATGGTTCGCTCGCAACACTGCAAGCGCTCGGCAAGCGTTGATCGTGTGATGCACTTAGCCATTGTTCTTGTCCTCCGTGTGGATATCGTTGTTGGCCTTAATCAAATGCTCGTAAAGGCTGTAGCCTTCTGACTGAGCTATTGTCGGCTTTCCGTTTGTGACAGGAGGGTCAAACTCGATGGTCAACTTTACCTCTCTGTCTTCCTCGCCGTCCTCGAAGATGATTGAACACTTTGCCATTTGATAACTCCTTGTTTCTACGTTGTGTAAATGTGCGTTGTTGGTTACTTAAGCCTCTTCTGTATGCACGTCTTTAATAGACACGTATGGGATGAACACGCCTCCGTCTCTCTGAACTGTTCTGCAACCAACCTCCCAAGATGAAATCAGATTCTTTGCCGCCTTAACTCTCACCTCGTCTGGAATCCTGTCGTCATGCACAATTCCGATAAGCAAAGCGCATGTGTTCTCAAGAGCGCAAATCGTATTGATCCTCAGAGACTCGTTATCAACTTCTTGCTTGCTCGTAGTGTGAATCTTCTTACTCATAACTTGAATCCTTTTCTGTTACTTGAAAGTAACGATTTTGCTTGTATCACCAACACGCCGCATGATTGCGGATACCTGTCTAGCCTTTGCTGAGTCCGAAAAGAACGCAGCAATGTCATCAAATGGTACGTTTGACGTGATGATGAATGGTTTTAACCATGCCATGCGTGTCTCAAGTATAGCGTACAGCATGAAGTCTTGATTTTCTGTCATCTTGTTCTTAAACAGGTCATCAATGAACAGAAGATCAACCGTCTTCATCTCGTTCATCAGAGATAATCCAATGTCGGAACGGTACATGGCCTGAGATGAACACATTGCAAAGTCATCAGGTGACATGAATCTGAACGACTTACCGGAAACAAACTCCATTGCGCACTTGTACCATGCTATACGTGTTTTGTATGTTCCCGGCTCGCCTGATATGTATAGTCCAAGATCATACCCGTCATTCTTTGCGTGCTTTGCTCCAAACTGGTAAGGCATGACAATGTTAAGCTTCTTGGTTGGGATGCTCGACACGTTTGTCATGTCGTATGAAGGCGGACAATGCTTGCGCCATGTTGCCCTTGCACGAGCAATCTTAACGTCTAGGAAGCTCTTTCCAGCCGATTCGTATGATACTGCTTCTCCTGTAGTTGCTAGTGAGTTGTCGCAAGCCGCCTGTATGGATGTTGATTCCTGTGCTGTCAACTTCACGAACCCGTCAACTAAACTCGTGCTCTGTGTTGTGTCCATGATTACGCCTCCGCCCTGTTTGTTCCGCGCTGTTGTGCAACTAATTTAAGTTCTTCAGAAGTTGGTATGCGCATTCCGCTTTTACTGACAGCCGACTTCTCGCACTTCGCCCACCATTTGGCAAGTGCGTTACAAGTCAGCATGGCGTCTTCAAAGTGAGACTTGTAGTTTGCGGCCCTGCGCTTAATCTCTTCAGGTGTAACGTCGGGGCTAGCAGACTTAATTTCACTGAGAGCCTTTGAGATTCTTGACCACTGTGCGGAAGGTGTTTGAAGCGGATCTCCCTCAACAGAAGCGAGAGAGTCAAGAAGTGGATTTCTTGCACGCGGAGCCTTGCCTTCTACTTTACCTTTACCTTTACCATCTTCTTTACCTTTACCTTTACCTATGGGGCTACCAAGCCACTCGTCAGCCCCTACCAAGGGGCTTCCAGAAAGAATGTTGTTAAGAAGGTTTGGAAAACGATTCTCTTGCTCAGCAAATAATGATGTAATTTGCCTGTGAGCAGGGTTTTTTTCTGGCATTAAAGGAAGATGCTTTTGGTGCTTCAAGAAGTTGCGAATAAAAGCCCATCCTTTTGAGACAATGAAGCCCCTGCCAAGCCCCTGCCAAGCTCCTTCTAACTCTTTGGAACTGCATGAGATAGGAAATGCCCATGCGTCCAAGTCAATCTCAATGAAACCTGCGTTGTTACAGTTGTCACAACAGTAGTTGAACAGGCATTTCTGGATAGGTGATAGTGTTCTGTACCAAGGATCACGCCACTTATCAGTTTCGGTGAATCTCTTACTCATTCTTCACCTACTTCTTTTGAATGTGATTCCAACCCTGCATTAAAAGACAAATCAATCGCTTCGATCATTTTCTGTATGGCCGTTATTGGTACTCCATTACCCATTACAGAATCGAAAATATCTGAACACACATCCGGGAAATATTCTACCGCATATATTGATGATACAAATGACGGCATGGGTATTCTGGCTATTTTTACTAACAGATCATTTTGTAATTTATGCCTTTTCGTGTGGCAATCTTCACAATATGTTATAAGGCATTCTGATGGATATTCCCAAGGAGCTTTACCGGACTCATAATAGGCATGGTGAACGTTCAACGCAACACCGTCTTTTTTTCCGCAACTTTGGCAAAACCAACCGTCGCGCTCCATTATTTCAAGACGCTTTCTTTGCCAGCGCGAATCCCTAAATGCAGATGACCATTTAGACATGATCGACCTCAATAAAAAAGCAGAAAGCCACAATCGTTTCCACCGGACACACTCCGACGATTGAGGCTTCTGCTAAAATTGATGTTGTGTGTGTTGTTCATTAGGGTGGAACTCCTAAACCTAATCTCGTTAGGTGACGCACAGTATACGCCATAGGCCGCAACTGTGTCAAGCAGGTCTTTTATAAAATTTCAACCTTTTTAACCGTGACTTCCTCGTCACCCGTCTGGAGCTTGTAAAGTTTTGCCATGTACTTAGCGGCCTGCTCGTTGAAGTGCGGAATCACATTCCCCTCTTCACCGACCCAAGCGAACGCCGACAGACTACACCACTCGCAACCGAGAAAATCAATCTTCTTCCCGGCAACCTTCAGGTGCCTGAGCGTTTTCCCTGTGTTGTTGTGCTTAACGATCCATCCGTAGTGTTTGATTGCATCATCCTTGGTCTTCTCTTTTGTCATCGGTCTGGTCTCCCTTCGTGGCGCAAAGTTTACGCTTTCTGGTAAACTATGTCAAGCACGAGTCTTGTTTTTGTAGAGTCACCTATAAGACGTTTATAGGCATGTTCTTACACTGAACCTATCACTTTTAAGACAGGAACGGTAAGGCTTTCTCGCAGAACATGTTCCCTTCATACAAACTTCCTCCTGAAATTGTCCGTCCTGTTCTCGACCCTTGCGCAATCGACACACCGCCCGTTCTGGCTTTGCTCGTATGCGCAACATCGGCAACCTTTCGGCGTTCTCTTGACAAGCTCGTTGATGCAGTCAGCCCAACGTGTGTGCTGTTCCGCTAGCTTCGTTCGACCACACTTGACCAATATGGTTGCGCGTCTGCGGATAGCCCGTACAGCCGCGCCGATGATCGCAATGTCGGGCCTTGTCATGCCGCTTGCCCTTTCATTCGCTTGCGTTCGCGATATGCCTTCACATACTTCGTGTTTCGCGCCCTGTCGTAGTAGTCGCTCCACGCCCTTCCAGTCACAACCATGTAAACGGTCGTGTAGCTCCATCCGAGCGCGTCTGACACGCTCCTGACGCTGTTTCCGGCAGCGTGAAGCTCTTTGATCTTCTTCCGGTCTGTCTCTGTGAGTATCATGACGCTTTTTCTCCTGCTGTCAGCATGGGTACTGACGTGATTTTCAGGTTGGACATGAACGACTTTTCCGCGTCGTCCTCTGTCATCCCCATTTCTTCAGCGGCCTCTTTCGGCGTCTTGATCCATCCGAGAAGTCGAGCCGCCTCAACGTTAAACGCCCGCATGAAATCTTGGTCAAACTTCATGTGGATGTTTCCATTTTTGAACGCCCTGACGGTGCAGAACAGTTTCAAAGATCCGTCCGACTGTGTGAAATAGAACTGCTCCAGTCCGTTCGACACCCATTCCCGGCAAGATACGTCGTTGATCGCTGAGAATCCAAGGTTGTTCGCAACCGTCAATATGTCGCTGATGTAGTTGCAAGCCGTGTCTGACAAGCCGCAGCGTGACCTTTCGTGATAGTTTCTTTCTCCGATAATTGCCCCGTAAGTGTGCAAAACAATCCGGTAATCAAGCGCGTAGTGGTGCAGCGCTTTTTCTCGTTCCTTCTTCTCGTAGTTTCCGAAGTTCGAGCAATAACGCCAAGTGTCTTTTGTCATGTGCGTGTTGCTCTTGTAGTTTACGGCGTTTTCCTCTTTGGTCATTTCCCGGTAGACGGCCACAAGTTGGCTGTCGATGTACTTGTTCGCGTTTTTCAGCGCCCAGCAAACGACGGCGTAAATGTTGCCTTCAGTGAAGTCAACGCTTGTATGGGCGTTAAGCCGGTCTGTCATTTCCCTGCGAGTTGCCTTTGTCAGGCGTCTTGTAACGCTGTCGAGCTTTGAGAAAAGCTCTTCCCAGTAAACATTCTTCAGCCCTGTGATTTTCAGTTTAAGGGCCTTCTTCAAACCATCAACCGAAACGCCAAGCTCACGCAGTATGTCTTGGTCAAGCGACCCAACCGCCTGATAGTTGGCTATCAGTTTATCCATGTCGGCCCGGTACAGTTCAACAAGAGATTGAATCTGGTTTTTCCCTTTGACAAGCTGACTGATACGCTTTTTCTCAGCCTCTTTTTTCGAGTAGTCAGACGAAAAACTGTCCTCTTCCTTCTTGTCGGTGTTGACTTTGAAATGCTCTTCAAACCACAGGTCAAACGGATCGACCGCCGCCTCTTGATCCCGGCTATAGTTCCAGCGGTCAACTCCGTGCGGCATCATGTCGAAGTGGAGAATGTCAACCTTTGCCCGCGCCGTCCTGTACGCACCTGAAAGAAAGTCCGCGCTCGCAAGGATCTTCACGCTTGCCTTGCGGCTTTTGATAGCGTTCGCGATATTCTTGTCGTTCTTCCACCGTTCCGGCACAACCATGAAAATGTGCTGGCAGTTCGATTCCTTGATGATGCGAATCATCCAAGCGTCAAACTCTGAATAAGGCGGGTTGCAAAAGATGACGCCGACCTTCTTGTCGATAAGCGTCTGCTGCTGGAATTCTGTCCCGACAATCGTAACGTCGTCCGGCATCGCCTGAATGAGAAGCGGGCTTTTTTCGATGGCGTATTTGAATAAAATTCCATAGCCTTCCGGGTCACGCTGGCAAGATGTAAGCCTGCGGTGGTTTTTGTCCATCATGGAGAGCACTCGCCCGTCACCCGCGCCGATGTCCAGCAATGAGAATCCCTCTGTCGCGTACAGTGTCGCGCACTTGCTGGACACGGTTTCAATCATCCGCTCCGTTGTGGGATACCATTCAAAATCCTGCTCGTTTTCTTTCAACTGAAAAAGCAATTCCTGTGTCATGATGTCACCTTGTCCTTTCTCGCCGCCTGCTGGATCTCTTCAAACGTGTGCACGCCGTGGCAACGTCCGCACTCTCCACACGTCAGACAGTTACCGGCCCCGTCGTACTGTGCGGGTGAATGAGGTATGCCCTGCCGCCTCAACTCAACGGAGATTGCAGCCGTGTAGAAAAGCTTGTTTGCGAAAGGCTTTCCGTTCCGACTTTGAACCTCGATACCGATACTGGTAGCCGTTTTCATGCGTACACCAATCCTTTCTTTTCCGCCTGCCTGTCCTCGATCTCGCGCAACCGTGCCAGCTTGCGCTCTGTCGCCTCAACGCCTGTCGGGTGCAATGACGGGTTGGTCAACACAAGCCTGTTGTCTGCCGTAACTATGCACACGTCTGGAGAGTCGTTTGAAAAGAGCCTTGTCTGATACGGATCGCAAGCCTCAATCATGTTGCGAGAGTAGTACTCTTCATGGTTTCCGATGCGGACAAGGTAAAAATCAGATTCCTTGTCCAGTGATACGATGTGCCCAACGAGTGAACGCCTCGCGCTTATGACTACCTTAACCCTTTGTCCTGCTTTCATGGTGTCACCCCGCAATCTGATTGACGGTTTGTAAATCTCCAGTCTCGAACAATAGCCTGTAAATCTCAGGCTCTTGAACTCGGTCCTTGTCAACCGCACTTTCAACGCTCTTTTCCCAAAGAGACAGATAATAGCTCGGTCTGATGTCTGTCCAGTGGTTGTTAAACACGTCGCTTTCACGCTTGGCAACCGCTAAGCAACCGCCCCAACATGCGGAAGCGCGTTGCCCTATGACGGCAAGGCAATCGCCTATGTAACCGCGTGTCAGTTCGTGCCAGTCTGCGCCCCAAGTCTCAAACGTGAATCCGATTGGATCGCGCCTTGTCCTGCTCGTATTGCTGTCGTTCGACTTCGCGAAAAAAGCAAAGGTGTCAACGCCATACTTGTCTGCGCCAAGTCTGATGACCATGCGGTCAATCTCAATGTGTGTGCTCATGTGTTCAACCCTCCATTGCCTTGTGGATCGCTGCGCGTGCGTCCTGCAATGCCATACCGCAAAGTATCCCGTTGTTGTTGTCGTGTTGCCAGATCAACGCTTTCAGCGCGTCCAGCAATTCAGGGGCGGCGGCGATTAGGCGGGCGTTGGCCTCTGCCTGTTCAATCCCGATCCCCGTAACGTCCGCAACGCTACACAAGTCTGCATCAATGAAGAAAGGTGCGCTATTGCCGTCTTCCGTGTTTTCCCTTACCGTCCACGGTCCCGGCGTGTGTTTCGTGTTTTTGCTCATGGTCTCTTTCCTTCGTTGTGCCGGGTTTGTGGTCCCCGGCGTTTGTTTTTGTCCAGTGATTCGTTTGGTCTGTTACTGCTCAACATCTACCGTGACGCACTCGCCAAAATCCGGCTTGCTGTACTCTTCGCCCCGGTTGTAAACCACCCAAAGTACCGGGTAATCCGGCGCGTCTTCCGGGAAACGTCCTAACAAGTCAGTGAGATAAACTAAGGCTTTCGGCGGATTTTCCATGTTGTCCTCAACCCATTTAAAAACCGGCCTGAAGTCCGTTCCGCCTCCGCCTTTAGCCTCAAGCGTGATCGGGCAATCCTGCGCCGTTTTCTCGCCACCGTCGTAAACCTCGGCATCGCAATAGAGAATTTGAATCTTCGCGCTTGGATAGTCTTCCAGAATGCCGCTGATTTCCCCGGCGAACTGTTTCAGCGTTTCATCGTCAACGCTGCCGCTCGTGTCGATTGCAAGAACGATCTCGCCAACCTCCAGGCTTCTGCGGCTCGGCATGAAAATGCCTTGCCAAGCATATCTGCGGTTCGGTTGGAGCCAGTTGTATTTCTCATGCGCGATTGTCGAAACAAACCGCCTTAACTCCTGTCTCCAGTCAACTTTCGGCGTCGTGATTTCATCGCATAGCCGCTTCGCATGTGCGGGGCAATTCCCCTGCGCCTGCGCCACTCTAGCCGCTTGAAAGGTTGCGCCCTTCCATTCCTGCTCTGCTGCCTGCTGTTCTGCGGGCGTTCCGGGGTAGTCGCGTATCTCTCCGCTGCCTGCGCCGTTTCCTGAGCCGCTAGGATCGCCGCTGCCGCTTCCGTCGTCCTGCCCTTGTCCTTGCCCGTCCTGACCGCTTCCATGCCCTTTCTGCGGCTGCTGGCCTTGTCCCTTTTGGTTCCCTGCTCCGTTTCCCTGTCCCTGATTCGGCTTGTTCCCGCCTCCGCCGTTCTGTTTCGGCATGGCGTCGAATATCCGATAAACGGTCTCTGCGCTCTTGTCTTTCCACTCGTCGCTTGCAAACTGCTCGTCTTCTGGCGCAATCTCAAAACCGCATTCCTTGGTAATGCTGGTGCATACGCTCGCGCTCGCCTTGTTCCATGTCTTTGCATCGCGTGATTGCCTGCGGGTGTGGTGGCAATGCGCCAACCCTTCGACAAGGCGGCAAACCGCGCCCATAACTTGATCGTCGCGCAATTCGTCAACCTTGGCGGGGTTATAGGCAAGCGTTACGCCGTCCGTCCAGAATGCGGTTTTGCTCGTGTTGTCTTCTACGCGCTTCAGGCGCAATGCTAGGGCCGCGTAAAACGGTTGGCTTAACACCATCCGCGTAATGCAGCGGTCAATCTTTGCGTTTTTCATGGTCTCTCTTCCTTTCGTATCCGTGATAATCCAAGAGGGGGATTGCTCCCCCTTTCGCCGTTCCCGGCTCGTCGGTTGGATAACAGTTTGCTAATCGCTAGAATCAGCTTTAAGCAAGGCGTCAACGTCGCTCGCCAGAAAACCGCGTGCGCGTGTACATCCCGGAAAGCAGACTTTTGACAGGATGCCGCGCTTCACGAAGTTGTGGATAGACCTCTTGGAACATGACAACCGCCTCGCCGCCTCGGTGAAAGAAACAATCCTGTCCCCTTCATCATGCACGTTTTGGTTCTGATCGTCGGTCAATCCCAGTGTAATAAGCAGGGTTTTTTTGTCTGCTCTGGTTATTGGGGGATCAGTGTCTATAATCGCCTTCAATGCGACAAGTGTTGAACGTTTCATTTCGTTTGCCTTTCGTTTGTTTTTACGCGATAAACGCGCCTTGATGTTCCGTACCCCATTTGATGAAACTGCGAGAATTACAAATATCGTCGCGTTTCCAAGTGGCAAGCTTCACGGCGAGGGTTTGGAACTCCTCACCCATGCGCCCGATATACTCGAAAAAGTTGTCAACCGTGTTCGGGTCAACGTGGTGGCACAAAGAAGCGCAAACCGCGTAAAGTCCCGCCGGGGTCTGCGGTATCTTCGCCGTCTTGGGGTTCATCAAGGCTTGTTTCGGGTTCGGGAGGTCTTTGTATGTAGCGAGAAACGCGCTGAACTCCGTCCCCATGCCCTCCCCGACCGTTCCGTTAATCATGGCCGTTAAAACTGCTTGTTCTTCCGGCGTTGTAACTGGCAGGGCATCCAGCAACCGTGACACCGTTTCCCAACTGCGGGGACTGGCGAAAGCCCTTTCATCTTTGCGGGGGTCGAAACAGAAAAGCGCGTCGGGCCGGAACATCATAAAGGCAATTAGCTCGGTTCGGATCGTGTTGTTAAGCGCCCACATAACCCAATCGTTCATATCCGGTTCGATGTCGATATGAACCAGGCGGTTAGCAAGTGCGCTCGGCATACGGTTGACATGCGCCCGGTCTGTCGCCTTGTTGCCAGCCGCGATAATTCCGCAACCTGTCGGCAATTTGTGCTCTCCGACTGCCCGGTCAAGGATCAACTGATAACAGGCGGCTTGAACGCTCTGCTCTGCGGCGTTCAGTTCGTCCAAAAACAGGACGCTTGCGCCCGTCTGCTCGGTAGGCGGCAAGAACGTAGGCCGCGCCCACTTGGTAACGCCCTTGTCAATGTGAGGCAACCCGCGCAAGTCAACCGGTTCGAGCAACAAAGCGCGAACGTCTGAAAGTTCCGCGCTCATGTCCTGCGCAACCTGCGCAACGATTGAGGATTTACCGCAGCCTGGGCTCCCCCAAAGGAAAATTGCCTTGTTTGCCTTCAAAGCGGCCTTGATTGCCAGTTTTGCAAGTGTCGGTTTCATGGTCTCATCTCCTTGGTTGTGGTTACTTGGTTTCTTCAAATGGGAACATTAAAGCATCATCTTTCCCGCAGTTTGGGCATTCCGTCAGATCCTCGTCAAAAACACTCATGCAATGATTGCAACGCTGTTTCATGGTCTTTGCTCCTTTTGTCCGTGTGTTTGTCCCTATCTGCGTTTCTACGGGCTTTAGACCGTCGCGCAATCAACTTTAGACTGCGGGCCGCATTAGGACAGGGGGCAGACTATCCCCCTGTTAGAGCCGCGTTCTAGGCCGCGCTCTGACCATGAACCGGCATTGCGGCTGCCGGTGCCGTGAAACCTGTATAACCGGCCATTGTCTCCAGAATGTCGCGGGCCGTCTGCGCCGTATCAGCCCGGATGATAGGATTCTCGCGCAACACTTCCGGCTCATGCTTGGTCAGCTCGCGCAACCGATTACCCAACTCGGTAACGTTCTGGTCATTGTCGAAGTTCAGACCGTCCAGACCTTCGATAAGCTCGGCAACGTTGCCAATAAGCGAATCACGGAATGTACCGCGCTCCTTGCCTTTGGCGTCCGGGTCAAACTTCGGCAACGCTTCGGCAATCCGCCGCACGCAATCCGCCGCACGCTCGTAAATGTCCCGCTTGGCGTTCACTCCCGCCGCCTCGATCTGCGCTTTCAACTCTGCGGCAATCTTCGCCCGCTCGCCTTCCCCGAGGCCAACCCTGATGTCGTCAACACTGGGTATCGGTTCAACGTGGGGCGCGAAAGCGTACTTCTTGGCAATGTCTTTGGGGTAATCGCTTTCAAGAAACAAGTCACCGAGTTGTTTCCGCGCCTCGTCGATCATAACCGGATACTGGCTTTCAACCTGCGCGGCCAACTTCTCGAAACTGGCCTGATACTGCGACATTTTCGCCATTGCCTTGTTGTAGTTTTTCGCGGAAAGCAACCGCCTTCCGTCGTCCATCCAAGGGAGGGTAAGCGCGTAAAACTCTTGCCGCGCTTCGTTCGCAAGCTTCTTGATGTCGTCGGTAAGCTGGCTAAAAACCAACTGCTTGGACACCTTCACGGCGTCGGATACCGCGCTCTTGTCCGTCGCAAGCTGCCGGGCCGCGCCCTTGTCGCTGGCCTTCGCGCTCCACTGCTTGATGTTGAGCGTGAAAAGCATCGCCGTCTGTTGAATCGTGTTCGTCGTAGCGTTCATGTTCGTATTCCTTTGTTTGGTGTTGTGGTTAGTGAGAGAAAATCACGGTGGGAACGGTCAGGCAAAGCCCCGTAAACCGTTCAAAAGTGTCTTTGAGCTGGTCAAAGTAAAGACCTTCAAACCGTCCCGTTTCGGTCAACTCGTAGTTGCGCAAGCGGATAAAGACAAGGTTGTAAAGGTCTGCGCCTTCGTCCAGTTCAACCCGGCAGAACTGCGCCTTGCGGCACATTTTGAAACGGAAAGAAACACCATCTTTTCCGTAAACAAAGTTCTCCGCGCCTATCATCAAGCGCAAAGCCCCGTAAGGGTTCCGCGTGTTCATGGTCAACTGCTGTATTGCCGTGTCTGCCTGTTCCTTGTTCATGGTCGTAACTCCTTGTGTGCGTGTTTACTCGTTACCTGTAGCCTTAGCGATTGCTGCGCGTGCTGCTTTGACTTCCGGCCTTGCTTCCCTGTCTTGGTCGCAACCGGTAGAGCCGTTGGCGTACTCATCAAGGAACATTTGTAGAGCGTTAAGCAGATCGGGCGCACTGGATATTAGGCGGGCGTTTGCATCCGTTTCCGCTATGTCAAGAGCGATTGGGTCAATAACTGCTGTTGCAATTGCCAGTCCGTCAACATCATCGCACCGGATGATTACCTCATTATCGGTTGCGTCGTTTGTTCCGATAACCCAAGGTCCGGGGGTGTGCTTCATGGTCGTAACTCCTTGTTTAGTCGTTCGGTGTAAACTCTGCGTGTGAGGTCAAAAAACAATCGCAACATAGGCAATCAAGACCCATGTGCCAGCCGTCAAAACCAAGCAGGCCGCAAGATAGATCCGGTGGAAAGTGCGGTCACTCATTAGGATGCCCTCCGTCGTTGTC
>CAZBNS010000008.1:15746-17549 GCA_964493475.1 uncultured Rhizobiaceae bacterium
AAGATAGATCCGGTGGAAAGTGCGGTCACTCATTAGGATGCCCTCCGTCGTTGTCTTGGTAGCTGTTTAACCTGTTCTCTGTCAACGCCGCAAACTATACTACAGACGGATAAACTCTGTCAATGGCTTTTTTATACAAAGTTTGAAAAAGGCCAATAAATAAGGCATTATACGCTGTACGACAACACTTTATACCGTGTCGATTTTTATCCTCAATCATGATCGCTTGCGCTTCATTCTCTCCGTTCCATCACGCAAGCAACCTAAAAAAAAACAACCCTCGCAACACTCCAAAACCGCATGAAAATCCACTCTGCAAACGCACCCCGCTTAAACATTTTTTCCGCCCTCCGTAAAACCAATTCCGTCAACGCCAGCTTGCGTTTCTGCCCTCCATAGAAAATAATTGCTTGACGGGAAAACAGAAAATGTGCATTTCTTTGTTTGCTCGCGTGCGCCCCCGCAAAAAGCTCTTAGTAGCGTTCTTCTGGTCCGCTTGCGCCCGCCTTGCGGCGGATATTCGCGCTGCGCTTTCTTCCTGCACTGCCAGCCGGTCACAGCACGTAACCCCCGCAACCTCGCCACAAAGCACGGCCCGCACCCCTTACACGCTGTAAACCTCCCTAACTCCAGCGGTTGACAATCCTATGCGCTCCGGTGTATTCTTTGCGCTACCAAGTAGCTACACGCTACACGCAACGCTAAGACCTGCTTACCGGAGTACCCCACATGACCGCACAAAACCAACCTGCCAGCCCTGCCGCTGCACTAGTAGCGCAAGCCACGGTTGCAACGCTCCCCGGCGTATACTCCCCTAAACAGCAACGCGCTTACGACCTGCTGCAACTCCCCGACTCTCGGCCGCAACCTGCATCTGCCCTGCTCGTACGCTCTGAGGAGCTAATCGCACCGCACCTGCCGCAGATTGTCAGGACGGCGCTTAATCAGGGTCAAAACATGGTGGAGGAGGTTTTCGACTCGGAATTGGGACAAGCTAGCGCACGCGCAAGGGCATTCCTCTCCTCATGGATCACGCTTCGCCGCTACAAGCCCGCGTGGGAGATTGCGGGGTGCGTCGGCAACGATGTACCGCTCTGGCGCACCTGTTCTGCCGCGTTTTCGTGCTGTTTTGACAGTATAGATGCGTGGATAAGGTCACAGCGTCACCATGAGTCCGAGGACACGCTTCACGCGCTGGCCAACGGTGAGATTTCGGAGCCCGTCTTCGGTCCGGTGGGCGGCGGGAGAAGCGGAAAAATCGGGGAAAAGGCTATATTCAGCGAAAAAGCACTCATTACTGAGCTGGCCGCGCAAGATCCGCGCAGGTACGGGAAAGCGGTTGGGGAGAGTAGCGGCCTTGCGATCACGCTTAATATCTCCGTGCCCGATGAGTCAGCAAAGCAAGCGGAGATCATAGATGTTGATGGTGAGGAGGTCAGCGCATAGCCCCCTGATTTAGTATGCTGGCAGTATGCAAACACAAGCAGACTTGTCAAGCGTGTTGATTATCAAGCACTTACGACTTGGCAAGCGTTGGTTAGTATCCAAGGATTGCCTAAATTTTGCCCGGTCGGTTGGATTGTCGCCTGCGTTTCTACGCTCGGTTGACAATACTGGATTGTAAACTATTGTGTGTTGTGCGGTTGACAATGGACGGGGTACACGGACCAAAGAGAAATGACCACCCTCACGCAAAGGGCTACCTATCCCCCCCATCTTCGTACTTGGCGCTCGAACTTTCAGCGGCCTGATCCCATTGTCTTTACCTCGTTTGGTGATTCTGTTGTTGCATAGAAGGTTCTT
>CAZBNS010000008.1:17649-30648 GCA_964493475.1 uncultured Rhizobiaceae bacterium
CTGTTGACAGAGTAGGTGCGGGAGGAGTAAACTTTGCGTCAACAAGTTGGGAATGGTCTCTCTGCTTGTCCGTGATAACTGAGAAAGCATGAACTTGCGGGTGTAGTGCTTGTCAGCGGGAGTCATCGCCCCGGTCTTGTGTTCACAGAACCCGCCGTTCTGGTTGCTATGTGAGAAGAGAGTCGGAAGATGGGGTGAGAGAGACAGGAGAGATGGACAAAGCAAGAGGAGAGACTGATGGATAATCGACCGAAATTTACCGCAGAGAACGTGTTCGTGGTGTCCGACCCTTACCTGAAGCTGATGGACGGTGAGACGGACAAGTGCGTTGGGTACATGCCGAAAGAGAGCACGGACAACCTGTTCGAGATCGTCGGTTTGGTGGCGAAGACGGAAGCGAACTGGGTGCGGTCATGGTTCGACGCGGAGAAGGGGCGGCACTTCATCAGCCTGTCGTGGCAGGACGTGAGAGAGCGGGAGGCGTTCGCGAAGGCGTTCGGAGAGGTGCCGGAAGCGGAGCGCATGTGTGTTGTGCGTGACGCGGAGTGCGAGGCGCTTGACGGGAAGATCGCGGAGGACATGAACGGGAATAGGGAGAAGGCCGAGGCGTGGCGCAGGGCGAGGCGCGAGGCATGGTTCGCGGAAGAGGCGAACGCGGAGGCGGTGAGGCGGGTGTCGATGCTGACCGCGACGGTGGTGCGCGACGAGGATGCTGGGGCGATGCGCGGAGACCCGGAGGAGGTGCAGTTTGTAGAGAACATCATCCGGTTCATGAGCAAGGCGGACCAGCCGGACGTGAGGGAGTTTCTGGGGCACGACGACGAGGGGAGGTTCTGGATCGCTTACGGCTTCAGGCTGGAGACGCTGAAGAAGGAGTTCGAGCGGCGGGTGAACTGCAACGCGAAGAAACCGGAAGGGATCTGTCTGGCGCACGAGGGCGAGATGTGGGAAGAGCTTGTGATGGGAGTCGTGAAGAAGCACGCCGGGAAGAAGGCTCTGGGGGCGTCTGTGAGCGCCGGGGATGCGGTCGTGTGTTCTGACACGGCTGAGGCGTCGGGAGCGTGTGCTGAGGCTCCTGACGCTGTTCTTGACCCCACTGAGGAGTTTCACGCGACTGATGCGGCAGATGGTGATGCTGGCAAAGCCGAGTGATTTCATTGCGGTTGGGTAGGAATGGGTTCTAACGCGGCTCATACCCGCGTAAACGAAGTTCGAGTCTTCGCACCGCAACCACTGTTCTTTGAGTTTCGATTTGTGGCGTCGGCGTGGAAAGCAGACACGCAAGCCCGGAACACGGTGGAGCCCGAGGCTCAAGAGGATTAGCAAATATCGGGCGAAGAACACACTGTACCTTCAGCCGGAGTAGCGACCGGCACGCCACATTGTTTTTGGATGGGTGCTCCTGAATGGTAAGGGGACGGTCTTGAAAACCGTAGGGTAAAACCACTGCACGTTCGATTCGTGTCCCATCCTCCAGTTTTGGATGTTTGGCTGAGTCAGGTTTAAAGCGCCAGCTTGCTAAGTTGGTTGATCGAAAGGTCACGAAGGTTCAAATCCTTCAGCATCCGCCACATTGTTCTTTGAGTTTTGGGCGCGAAAGGTATCGACTCTGATTGTGAAGACAAGATGCGTGCAGAGGTTGACCGAATGGCCTCTATAAAAATCGGTTGAAACACAACTGCGACACAGTTGAAAGCGGCCTAAAGCGGCCGATAGGAACCGGGAGAGGCGAAGGCAGTATCCCGCAGTACGACTCGAACAGCCGGACGGAACGGTTTGCCTGAACTTAAAACAGGATGGTGGAGGTGTCCTTAACCGGACGCCCTATGTTGCCGGTAGCTTTCAGAACCGGACACGCACGTAGATTCTTGTCGTAGCGGTTGGAGGACGGGAGTTCGATTCTCCCCGCGTCCACCATTTTGCAGGAGCATGACAGATGACAGAGACAGACCCGACAGGCCGCAAGCCGAATGACCCCGGAGCGAAACTGGATCAAGGAAAGAACCGACTTGGCCTTGTGCTGTTTGGTTTCTCAAGGGCGTTGCAGGAGGTTGGACGTGTAGGGACGTACGGCGCTCAGAAGTACAGCGACAACGGATGGATGCAGGTTCCTGACGGAAAGGAGCGGTATACGGACGCTATGCTGAGGCACCTGATGAGCGAGGCTCAGGGTGAGGAGATCGACCCTGAGACGGGCCTCATGCACGCCGCGCAAACAGCTTGGAACGCTCTCAGCCGCTTGGAGCTTATGCTTCGGGAGAAGGAAACAACGAAGGGTATTGACTATGGCAAGTGACAAAGCCGCGTTCAAGGTAGGCGACAAGGTTACGGTCTACAAGGTCGAGGGCGTCGGTGAGGTTGTCCTGCTGGTGAAACCGCTGTGCGACCCGAGGCGCGAGGTGTTCAGGCACCTCCCGGTCACAAGCGGCGTGAAGGTCACGATACGGCGTGCGGACGATTCAAAGGATCATCTGCGCGACCATGTTTCGTACATCGTGAAATTCGAGCGTTCGGGGCTTACGTTCTACACATGGCCGAAGGTGAAGAACATAAGCCGACTGCCCGGTAACGAAAGCGGTGGCGTGTGACAAGGAGCCTTGAGGTCAACTATGTCCCTTCTCCCACCATGCTGAGGTTCCACCAGAGCATGGCGCTTATCCGTATCCTGCTAGGCCCTCTCGGAAGCGGAAAGAGCGCGGCGGCGTGCGTGGAGATTTTCAGGCTGGCGACGAAGATGCCTCCGTGCAAGGACGGAATCAGACACTCAAGGGCGTGCTTCATACGTGATTCGGACGCCAACCTGCGGAAAACGACGGTGCGGACGTGGCTCAAGTGGTTCCCGGAGGATGTGTCCAAGAACGGTCTGAGCGGGCTTACCAAAGTGAACTGGTCAAGCCCCATGTCGATGCGCCTTAACTTCAAGCTTCCCGACAACACATGGGTTGACTGCGAGATCCTGTGCGTCTATCAGGCTTGCGAGCAGGACGCAGAGAACCTGAAGTCCTTGGAGTTGACGTGGATCTACTTCAACGAGCTTAACAACATACCGGAGGCGGCTCTGACGATGGGGCGCTCTCGTATCAAGCGCTATCCGTCAATGGATGACCTGATGCCGAACCCTGACGGCTCCATACCGAAAGTCAGGTGGGGCATCATCGCGGACAGCAACATGGTTCCCGATGACCACTGGATTTACGAGAAGGCGGAAGTGTCCAAGCCGAAGGGATGGGAGTTCTTCAGACAGCCACCGGCCCTGTTCTGCCGCACGGATACTGCCGGAAAAAAATGGTACACGCCGAACAGGGGGCAGAAACTCGCCCAGGGCATCCCGCCAGCAGAGAACATCGAACACCTGCACGGAGGATGGAAATACTATCTGGATCAGGTTCCCGGCAACAGCGACGAGTTCATCAAGGTCAACCTGATGGCCGAGTACGGGACGGTCAAATGCGGAAAGCCTGTGTTCCCCGACTATTCCGACATGATCCACTACAGGGACGTTGAGATACCGTTCGACAGGTCGAAAGTGCTTTTCATCTCGTTCGACTGGGGATGCACCCCGACGTGCAGTTTCGGGCAGTTGAGCGACACCGGGCAGGCGCGGGCGATTGACGAGGTGTGCGGCAAGGACATGTGCATCGAGGTTCTTTGGGACAGCATACTGCGGGCGAAGCTGGTGAACGAGTACGGGTGGGGCAGGGGCACCAAGATTTTCGCGACGGGCGACCCTTGGGGCGGCAGGCAGAGCAATCAGGTGACGGGGATGACGTGCATCCAGTACCTCAAGAGCCAAGGGCTTGAGGTCATACCGAGCCGCGTCAAGTCCCCGGTCGAACTTAGGAGCGCGGTCGATTACTTCATCCACCGGAACGCCGGAAACAACGAGCCGGGGATGATGCTCTCCAACAAGGTGAAGATGCTGAGGAAGGGCTTTTGCGGCTGGTACTTCTACAAGCGCATAGAGGCGCACAAGGACAGCGTTTATCAGGACGAGCCGAGCAAGAACAGCTATTCGCACGTCATGGACGCATGGCAACAGAACTGCCACGCGATGCGCTTCCCGGACCTTTATGACATATCCACGCGGGTCACGATATATGACCAGTACGGCAACGGGCTGGACTGCGACGGCAAACCTGTGCCGAAGAAGCCTTCGATCAACATGGCGGGGCTTATCTAGCCCTTGAAAAGAGTCTCAGAAGAAACTTGAAAAAAACCTGTTGACGCGGAAACAGCCAGAAAGTTTCATGCCGACCGAAAGGGAATTCAGGCATGGAAACGTCAGGGCAGAACATTCCCGGCAAAGCTGAAGGGAAACCCGCAGAAAACGGGCGTGAAGAGCTTCAGCAGCTTGGCCCTCACATCATGTCCGGGTTCCAGAGAGCCGCCGACCACCGCAGAGAGAGCGGGATGGACTATGAGCTTATGGAATGCCTGCTACAGTCGAAGAGCGAGTATTCCGAAGCCGAGAGAGCGGCCATCAAAGCCAAGGGCGCACCTGAAATCTACATCGGTCACTCCGCGCTCAAAGGGCGCACGGCTTATTCCCTTGTCAGCGAGCTTTTCCTGAACTCCTCCGACCCGCCTTTCACGATGGAGCCGACCCCTGTGCCCGAAGTCTCTGATGATGACGTTGAGGCAATCGCCAAAAAGACGATTCAGGACTTCATCGACCTGCGGACTATGGATCTGATCGAACAGGGAGTCCCGCCTGAAGCCGTGGAAGCGGCCATTTTGTCGGAGCCGCCTGATCCCCTCGTCGTCAAAGAGTACGCCCGTTCACGCCGCGACGAACTGGACAACCTGCGCACGGAAGAGGCGTCAAGGAAAGTCGCCCGGATGCTCAAGAAGGTGCGCGACCAGCTTTGCGAGGGGCTTTTCAGCGAGGCGATGTCTGACTGCATCTACAACGCGGCGTTTTTCGGAACCTGCGTCCTCAAGGGGCCGCTGCGCAAGAGCAAGAAGCGCGTCACGTTCGCCGGGGACGCCTGTAAACTGGTCGATAAAGAGGTTTTGGAGTGCGTTGCTATTTCCCCGTTCAACTGCTACCCGTCAAAAGGCGCGGTGAAGATCGAGGAAGGCGACTTTTTCGAGCGCGTCAAGTTCACGCCGAAGGATTTCAGGTCGATGGGCAAGATGGGCGAGGGCTATTTCAAGTCGGAGATCAACGAAATCCTGTCCAGATACCCTAACGGCGGTCTGAAACTCACTCAGCCTGGTGACTCGGAGCGCAAGCGTCTTGAGAACGACGGCTCCGCCGACTCTTCCGGCGACTCGATGATCGAGGGAATCGAATTTTGGGGCTACGTTCGCGGCTCGATGCTTCTGGAGATCGGCATTGAGAAGACAGACGAAGACGTGAAGATCGAAGAGGAAGACTACTACTCCGTGAACGCGATTTGCGTTGACAACAAGGTCGTGTTCTGCACCCTGACGGATGAGAAGTTCGGCAGGAACCTCTTCAAAGGCGTCTTCTACAAGACTCCAGGCTCATGGTGGGGCATAAGCCCGATGAAGCTGATGCGCGACCCGGCCAAGATGTATAACGCGACGGCGCGTGACCTCTGCGTGAACAACGCGCACAGTTCCGGCCCGATGCTCGACATTCTCGACTCTTCGCGGCTCAGGGACGGGACGAGCACGTCAATCACGCCTTGGGAAGTTCGCTACTGGACGAACAAGATGGGGAGCGATGCCGTCCCGTTCAAGTACACGCACACCCTTTCAAACGCCCCTGAGCTTCAGGCCAACGCGGACTGGACGGAGCGGCTTTTCGACACGATCACCGGAATCCCCGCTTACTCGCACGGCTCCGACACGGCGGCTGGCGCGGGCAGGACGTACAACGGCCTCCTGCTCATCACGCAGTCCTCGAAGCAGGGCATCAACACGGTCATCTTCTCGCTGTTCCTTGATGTGCTGAAGCCGTTCCTAACGTACCTATACCGCTACAACATGATCTTCGACACTGACGCGGACATCAAGGGAGACTGCGAGGTGGCGGCTGGCGGACTGCTTTCGATCATGATGCGCGAACAGAGCCTCAACCGCCTGAAAGAGTTCCTCCAGCTTATGCAGAACCCCGCCATTGCCGCCGTCGTCGGGGAGACCGGTCTTGCCGAGCTTCTGCGGGAGTACATCAAGCTTCTTTCTGGCATCAACCCGGACAAGGTTGTCCCCTCCAAGCAGGAGTTGGAGCGCAGGAAGAGGGCGGCTGAGATCGAGAAGATGTTGGCGCAGGCCGAACAGCAGGGAATGGAGCGCGGATTACCAAGTTCCGCAAGGCCAGGAGAGACGCCGCCAGTACCGACAGGCATGGCACCGTCTCCAGTCCGAACGCCGGACATGAGGCCGAGGATGCGCGAGTTGCCGCAAGAGGAGGAGGTGGCATGACCTCTGAATTTCCAAAGGGCGCGAGGGACGCGGCTCAGTTCGCGGTGCAGCTTTCTTCCATACGCGAGCGTTGCCCTGACTTTGTGGAGTGGCTGAGGAAATCCGTTGAGGAGACTACCGAGGCGGTCTGCGTGTCGAAGGAAGAGACGCTTCTCAAGCAGACGGGCGCACTCAGGGATTTGAGGACGATTTTGGGCGCGATAGAGAACCCCCCGCAACTCGCCTTGCCGGACAACCCGGACAAGATAGCCGGTACGGGTTTTATCTAGACGCGCCAAAACGGTTGCGGCTGAGAAAGTGCCGCGCTTCCCGCAACCAGTAAACAAAAACGGCAAAACCGAGGCTCCAGAATGATTCTGGCCCTTGGAAACGGGAACAAGACTATGGCAGATCCCATTGTTCAAATGGAACTCGACGAGATCAACGAAGAGCGCAAAGCCCTCGGGCTTGCCCCTCTGACTGATATCGCAGAGGCGCGTAAGTGGAACGCAGGGCCGAAGGAGAAGGCCGGACCTGAGACGCAGGAAACAGCCGCACCCGCCGAAGTCGATGGAGACGGGCAGGGTGAGACGGTGAAACCCGCTGACGCGGAGATCCCCGTCGCGGCGGCTCCTGTCGGCGGCGAGGCCGTGGACGTGCAAGCCCTCAAGAGTGAGATTCAGGAACTCAAGGGCAAACTTCAGTCCGCAAGGACGGAAGAGGGGCGCGTCTCGAAACTGGACAAGCTTCTGAAAGAGGCGGTCGCGAGGGCGGAAGCGGCGGAAGCCAAGGCTGAACAGGCCGAGGCCAAAGCAGAAGAGTTTGAGCGCAAGGCGAAGGGCGGCGGAATCCGCTCCTACCTGACGCCCGAACAGCTTGAGGCGGCTGACGAGGGGCTTCTCGAAGGTTTCGACAAGGCTCTTTCGGACATGCGCAAAGAGCTTATGCGGGGCGCGAGAGAGGAAGTCGGCTCTACCCGCGAACTGCTACAGCAACGCATCGACGCCGAGGAACAGCGCAAGGCTGAGGAAGCCGAGAACAACCAGCGGCTTTTGCAGCAGCGCGTTTCGGACATGTGGAGGGACAAGATCGCTCCCGTCATTCCCGCCGAGGTCTACGGCAAGTTCCAAGGCAACCCCAAGTGGGCGCTCTGGAGCGGCAAGACCTACGCCGGCACGACACGCGGGGCGGTGTTCAACTCCGCAGTCGCGAGCCTCGACCATGACGCGGCAATCGAGCAGTTGCAGAACTTCATGGCGTTTGCCGGTATCGAAGTTCCGGCCAAGGGGACAAAACCCCCTTTGAGAGTTGACGAGAGCAAGGGTCAGCAGACCGTGGATGGCGGACAGAACAAGCCGAGGACTTACTTTGCCGACGCGGTGAAGCCTGTCTACGACGGCTTTTTCAAAGGTTCGCGGCTTCCGTCCGGGTGGACGCAGAAGCAGTTCATGGAGTGGGCTGACGAGATTGACTTAGCCCTTTCCCAAGGGCGCGTGATCGAGCGGAACACCGGAAAACCGGTTGTGACGCTCTAGGCGGGTGACGCCGGATCGCGGCTTGCGGGGCGGGGCGGAAAAGAGACAAGACTATGGCTATCGGAGAACACGCTGATTACAACAAGATCAACAACGACACCGGCAACGGCCTGTACGTTGTGCCGAACCGTTCGCGCACGCTGTTGCGCCGGTTCTATGCTTCCAGCATCCTGACCCGCATCTGCAACCGCGAGTATGAGGGCGAACTGAAGAAACAGGGCGATTCCGTCACTGTCCCGCAGTGCGCCATCGTGCCGGTCAACACCCACACCAAGGGCTACAAGTTCACGTACCCGACCCTCGAAGCGCCGGACGCCCGGACGTTGACGGTCGATCAGGCGGCGAACTTCGAGTTCAGCGTGGACGGCATCGACAAGGTGCAGGCGTACCTCAAGGGGTTCGAGACTAGTTGGGTCAACGACGGCAACAAGAACATGAAGAAGGTTGTCGATGCCCAAGTCATCAACGCGGCCCCGGCGAGCGTGAGCGCCTACAACAAGGGTCTCACCGCAGGCAAGACCAGCGGCGGGATCAACCTCGGCACCATCGCGGCTCCTCTACATCTTACGGAGAAGGAGACGTACACCGACCCTGATACGGGCATCGTCTGGTGGAACGCCGCCGACAAGATGGCGGACTTCAGCGTCGTCCTGTCCGAACAGGACATCGAGGATGACGAGTTCGAGTTCTTCGCGCTCATGCCGCCCCTGATTCGCGGCAAGATCGCGCAGAGCAAGATCAGCGATGCCTCCATGACCGGGGATGCCGGTAAGGGCGTCCTGCGCGGCGGTCCCGCGTATGTGGGCGAGGTGCAGGGGTTCCAGACGTACAAGACGAACCTTCTCACCAAGATCACGACTGGCGGCGAGGGCGGGGATGTCGGGGTGTTCCCGATCATCTTCGGCATCGCTCAGGCGTGGTCGTTCGCCGCTCAAATCGAGAGCATGTGGTCTGGCCAGCTCATCGAACGGGACGCCATCGGCTATCGAGGCGTCTACGTGTGGGGCAGCGCGGTCATGATTCCTGAAGGTCTCGGCGTCGCCTATGTGACGGTCGAGAACAAGAAGTAGAAGCAACGATTGCCGCAGGGGTCGTCCTTGACCGGAAGGCTCCTGCGGCACGTCCACCCGGAAACGTGTGTGACGTAAAAAGGACAAGGATACGGTTATGGCGGAAAAGACAATCCAGTTCGAGATCATGATGAACAAGGCCGACTTCACTGTTGTCGGCTACAGCGAGTACCACGTCAGCGTGAAGAAGACGCATATCGGCATCACGCCTGACCAGTACCGTTTCCTGCGGATCAACCCGGAGGTGAACGGAAAGAAGCTCCTGAACTTCATCCTCACGTCAGACGGCATGGCCGAGAGCGTGAAGAACGAGGCTTTCGCGCAGATTCTCGCCAAGGCCATCGCGGAGAAAGCCGCCACGGCACCCGCAAAGACGCCTGCCGCCGCTTCTGGCGAGCAGGGAGATGACGATGATACGGAAGAGGGCGGCAATGCTCCTGACGCTCCTGCGGCTCCTGCGGCCCCCGTAGCTCCGGAAGGAGAACCCAACAAGGCGGTCGAGGGTGTCCGCACCATGCTTGAGTCCCTGCCCGACAAGGCCGCTGTGCTTGAGTACGCGGAAAAGACGCTCGGAATCAAGCCGGATGTGCACCACATGGCAGGCAAGCCCAAGGTTATCGAGGCGGTCATCGCCGCCGTCCTGTCTAAGCAGGATGCGTAACGTGACGCAAAGACGGAGAGTAACGGTATGACGACGTTTACGGGAACTCAGGTCAAGACGGACGTGCAGGCCATCCTGAACGACACGACCGAATGGACTGACGCGGAGATTCTGGCTTTCCTGAATCTTGCGTTGCAGCAGGTTTCCGTGGACGCACCGGCATCCCGTTACTCTTCCCCTGTCTCTTTCGGCGGAAACATGGGCATAGCGGCTCTGGCTACTGCTGTGAACATGGACATCCGCTGGAAGAAGGCTGTTGTCCACTACACGGCTTTCCTGTGCTTCAACCAGTCAGACAGGAACACCTCGAACGCGGCTTTCGCGGCTGAACAGTACCGGCTCTACAAGGAGGCTCTGTGATATGGAATATCCTGTGACATCCGGCACCGGGCTTGAGCGGGAGGTGAGGCTGAACCTGAAGAGCCTCGACGATCTTCTGCCCGACATCGTGTTTTTGCTTCCGAAGTGCGATGAGGAAGTGACCATACGCAAGACGCTTGCCGACGTTGCGCAACAGTTCTGCCGCGACACAGGCGTTTTGGAGTACACGACGGACAATGTGACCGTTGTGGAAGGGACTGACAAGTACGCGATTATCGTGCCGTTCCCTGCGGACGTTATGACGGTGAAGGAAGTCAGGCTATACAACGTCAATCTGACGACTCTGGAAGAGACGCTTTCGAGGGTGCTGTCGCCAGACTCGTTCGACGTTGAAGATCCGATTGAAGAAGACCGTGTTTACCTGAAACTGGCGGAAGCGATCACGCCGCAGTCAGCCGGTGCTCTCGTGATGAAAATCGACGTGTCGCTGATCCCGCGCATTGACGAGATGTTTGGGACTCAGGCGACGGCTCTACCTGAGAAGTTCATCCGGCGTTGGGGGCAGGCTTTCGTCAAGGGTGCGGTGGCGAAGCTGGCCTCGTTCGACAACAGGCCGTGGACGAACAAGTCGCTCGCCGCAGAGAACAACGCTGATTTCATGTCGCTCAGGTCAGAGGCGTTCGCGAAGGCTCAGGGCTCTAAGATGAAGCGCGGCGGGCAGAGTTGCCGCAGCCGCTTCCAGTGGCCGTGAGGCGGTCTATCTCTTTTGAAGGGTTCACGGTATGGCCAAGTCCACATTGACGATAACGGTTTCGGCGAACGGCAAGGGAATGTCCGTGTCAGGGCTTGCCGCCATACGCGAAACCGTGTCTGTCACCGTGGTCGGAGGCGCGGCCCTCATAGCGGACGGTCTGAAGGTGCTTGTCCAGAGCCTACAGAGCACCGGGGTTGACGCCAAGATCGCCCTTGCCGACATATGGCAGGCTTCCGGCCTTGACGCCGTTGGCGACATGGACATGAACACCGACGAGGCGATAGCGGCATTCTCAGGCGCTCCTAACCTCGGCATGAAGCCATTCAACATCCTCGTCTATACGGAGACGGGTTCTGCGCTGAAGGTGAACAGCGTCTTGAACATCATGAATTTTCCTGTGTCAGCTTCCGGCGATCCTACCGTCAGGTCTTCATTCCCTTAAAACCTTTCAGGAAACACGGTCATGGCAAGATCAACCTTGGCGATAACGGTCAACCAGACCAAAAAGACGCTCTTGATTGTTGGGACTCCCGCCGTCAAAGAGACGGTTGAAGTCACGTTGGCCGGATGCGCGTCCCTGATCGCAGAAGGTCTTGTGCTTGTGATACAGGACCGTGACGCAGGAGGGAACGGCACCCCTCTCGCTAAATTCCCGTTGGGTTCTGCATCATGGACGGTCTCTGGTTCTGACGCATTCTGCGAGCTTAACCTGAACACGGTCGAGCTTGTCGATAAGTTCGCCTCAACAGGAAACTTGGATTTCGTCAAGTTCAACATCCTGATCTACACGCTCGGCGGTCCGACTCTGGTGGCGAACGGGACTATCGACATCATGAACTTCCCTGCCGCCACAATCGCCACGCCGGTATCGGTAGACCAAGAGGCCAGCATCGAGACGTTCGACGGGCGGATAACGGCGCTTGAGGGGCAGATTGCCGAGGTGTCCAAATTCACTGATTTCACTGGCCTTGACGCCAATCCGGCCACACTCAGGGAAGTGACTGACGCATACAAGGCGCTTCTGGCCGTCTTACAGGGGAACTGACATGCTTAAAAGAACACACATACTTTTCATCGCCCTGTGCGCATTGTGCGTGTTTCAGGCGCTTCCGGCGCAAATCTTCTTCGGTGACGTTGACCAAGACTTTCCGCTGTACGACTCTTCAGACCCGTTCGGCATCATAACCGCGACGAACGCCATAGCGCTTTCTAGGTCTGCCACGAACACGGCTCATGCGGCGAACGCCTTGGGAGTGACCGCGACGAATGACGCGGAGCAAGCCCTGTCACTTGGCATATCAGCGACAAACGGTGTTGCGGAAGCTTTGGCTTTGTCGGAAACGGCAACGAATACGGCTCAGTCCGCTTTGAACACGGCGCAGACAGCCGTTGACCTTGCGGCTGTCGCGACGAATCAGTCTGCTTTGGCGACCGAGGCGGCTCAGTCAGTGACTAACACTGCGGCGGCGGCTCTTGCGCTATCGGCTTCAGCAACGAACACGGCGGCGACGGCGCTGGCGCTTGGAGTGACGGCCACCAATCTGTCTGCCACGGCGAACACCATATCGGTGACGGCAACGAATAGGTCTGAGACTGCCATTGCGCTGGCAATCATCGCGACCAACACGGCAACGCAGTCGTCGGAAAACGCCGACATCTCCTACCTGTACGCGACAAACGCTGTGGCGCAGGTTGCTACGGTGTGGCCAGCCTCTACCAACGCGACGGCGGTTAGCGCTTCTGCCATGACTAGGGCGAATCTGGCGTATGCGCTGGCGGCGTCTGTCAACGCTCTGGCGACCAACGCTCTGGACGTTGCCACGAACGCGGCTGCTCAAGTCGCTACGGCATACCCTGCCGCAACCAACGCTCTCGGATACGCCACGAACGCCTTTATCGCTTCCACCAACGCTTCGGCGCAAGTTGCCACCGCATATCCAGCCGCAACGAACGCTTCCGCTGTAAGCTCTGCGGCTTATGTTGCGGCCGCAAACGCTCTTGCGCAGGCTGTGGCACTCGCGTTGAGCAAGGCGGATGTTGCGGCGCTTGAGAATTACGCGACGTTGGCAGAGTTCGGAGTGTTCTCGGCGGCTGTGATCGACGCTGTGAACATCGCTGAGGAGGCGCTGGCGAACACGGCGGCGGGAGCGGCTGCGACGAACGCGCTGGCGAATCTGCGTGTGGCGCGGCTGTGGGACGGGGCTGACACGAATGTGTTTGCTGAGGTTGAGGGCGGGACGAATGTGGTGGTCTACAGGATCATGGGTGACGCGCCGGTGACGAATT
>CAZBNS010000009.1:0-28609 GCA_964493475.1 uncultured Rhizobiaceae bacterium
GGAGATATAGAAAATCCAAGAGGTGGCGTTAGAGGTATAATTCCAGAAAAAAGAAGTTATTAACAACAAGTTTTGGCGTAGTCCGCCAAACATCTACTTTTGTGCTAAGCATAAACAAGGGAAGAGTCAAAACCGTTATATATTAGATTATTCTCCTCACCTAATTCAATAATCTTAAATCTATTCAGTTTTGACTTTATATAGTCTTTTGTGAAAAAATGCCTAACATGCCCTTTAAAAAATGTATGTTCTGCTATTTTTTGCCCTCTCCATACAACCTATGTTTTTCCGATTTGCACTTAACAAAGAAAACTCCGCCAAAAAGATTGCCAAATAACCTTTACAAACTCTATGAAAAAGAAATCATAAACCAAGAACAATATAACAAAACAAAAAAATAAAACCGCAGCGAATGATGGTTAAAAGTTTAAAAAATAACTAGACATATTAAAAATCTAATTTTATAAATTAATTGTATTTAGTTTTTACCGACTAAATGCAATAAACTTTTATAAGACGACCATTTTGCTTTAGTAAGGTGGTCGTTTTTTTGAGTGTTAAAGATTATTTTCAGTTAAAAAGTTTTAAATTAAACGCTGCCGTAGTCAATAACCTTCAACATTCAACTTTCACCTTCAACAAAAATAAAGCCCATGGTCGTCTCAATTAATATATCCTCCAACATAAAAGAATTTACAAGAGGGATTAATTATCTTTATAAAGACCAGATTCCCTATGCAACTTCAAGAACTATAAATGATATTGTATACAGGGGACAAAGAGAGATTGAAAAACAAATTCCGAATATGTTTGATAATAGAAAGATCTGGTGGAAAAATAAAGATACTGGAGTGCTACGAACCAAGAGCAATAAGTACAAGCTTGAGGGCGATGTCCATGTTGGGAAAAAAAATTATTTCGCCGATATACAACAAGGGGGTGGGGTCAAGAAACCGGACAGGAATAAACATTTAACAATTCCATTTAAAGACAATGTTCCAATCAGCAGACAAAAGAGTGGAAGCGCAAGAAAATATTTAAACCAAAAGAATGTATTTATTGCCAACAATATCATTCTGCAAAAGAAATATAGAAAGAAAGTCATTGCGCTTTATAGATTATCAAAAAAAGCAGTTATAAAACCAAGATTTAGATTTTATGAAATTTGCAACGGGGTTCTAAATTCAAATTTGGAAAGATTGTTTAATGAAAATATGGAGAAAGCTGTGCGAACTTCTAAAAATAAAAATTGAAAAAAATTTTCAAAAAAATGCAAAATAATTTTGAAAAATCCCGAAACTCAATTTCTAGCGTATAGCCGTATAAACAACTTTCGCAAAAATAAGGGAGTTTGGAGCAAACGCTTCGGGTCAGCTGATGCGCCCTTATTTAATGCGGGTCTGTGGTTGCTGGCATTTTTATCAATACCATTAAAACCCTGAAAACATTGATTAAAATAATAATTAATTGATATTAAAAACCTATTAAACCATTGATAAATAAGAAACAAACAAAAACTATAACAAAAACAATAAAAGTAAAATCTGTTAAAATATTGAAAAATCAAGAACAAACAACAACCGCAACGGGCGATGGTTAATAGTTGAAAAAAATGTTGATTTTTAAGAACCCGTAAGCCCATATATTGTTAACCCGTGTAAAAACGGTTAAAGTGTAAAAGTTTATTAAAAAATATAATAAGGTAAAAAATGAATAATAATAAAGCGTCTTGTGATTTGTTAATATATGATTTAATGGATTACATAAGAAATAATTTGAATAGAGATGATAAAAGCGGTATTAATGAAAAATATAATATAGCTTCTATAGGTTTTAAGAGTGAAAAAAGGTGTTATAATTACTACATATACATTTATCTTTATGCTTATATAAATAGAAATTCTTTTAAGATACTGGCTTCTATAAAGAAATATAAAAATTTAGTAGATGTTTATTTATACATAGCTAATCATTTAGAAGGAATTAAATACATAGAAATAGATAAAAATGGCATTTTAAATCAAGATAATTTAAAAGACCTTGTAATTTACTTAAAAGACAATGTTAAAAAAATAGTGGTAAAATAAAATGTTAGAAAACAACAAAAAAGATTTTTATTATTATCTACAAAAATTTTATAGAAAAATCAAAAGTAATATTAATACTGAAAATTATAATTGTTTTATTGATTCGCCCGATTTTAGTGATTTTATAAATCATTGTTTTATTAATATATATCATAAACAATATAAAGATGAGCCCGCCTTTATAATAGGTATTAAAAAAACTAAAAAATCATTTAAAACAATGAATATTATACTTGATAACGATTTATCAACTGAAGATTTAATTGAAATCAATATCAATAATGATTTAAGAACTTTTAATAGCCAAGAATTAGAAAATTATATAGATTACTTAAATGTAAAATTAAAAATTTATCATAAATATTATTTTTGTTAAAAAATAAATAAAATAATTTTAAGATTTTTAATATTTTTTTAAAACACCGTCTTTAAAAGCGGTGTTTTTCTTATATTTTTTAATGCACCATCGCCTGTTGGTTAATAGTTAAAAAAAATTGAAAAAAAATCTTGACTTCTTAAAACCCGTAAGCCTAAATGTGGTTGACCTATTGAAAAATATGGGTCAGTTATAAAAGTTTATTAATAAAAAAATGGTAAAAAAGATGACTAAAAAAGTAAAAAATGATAAAGTTTTGAAAAATGAAAAAGTTTCAAAAATTAAAAAATCAAAAAAAGATAAAACAGTAGTAATTAATTCTAATTGCATTGACAATCTTGTTAGTATAAAAACAAAATCTTTTTTTGAAAATGAATTAATTGTTGATAATCAAAAAAACATTGAAGCGGATGATTTGAATATTGAAAATCAATCAATAAATGAAACAGCTGATGCGGACTTCATTGATAATCAAGAAAATGTTGATAATCAAGAAAACACTGAACCAGTTGATTTAATTATTGATAATGAAATTATTGATAATGAAGCCACTGATGATGTTGATAATCAAGAAAATGATTTTGATTTATATAATGAAATTGATATTGAAAATGAAGAGCTAGAAAATGATAATGAAAACCTTGATAATCAAGAAAACGAAACAATTTCTATACCTCTATCAATCTATAACAAATTAATTGGAAAAAAATCTATATCAAAAGTTAAAACAACAAGTGATAAAAAAGAAACAATTATATTTGATTTATTATCAAGACCATGCGGTGCTAGTATAAATGAATTAATTGAAGCTACGGGCTGGCAAAAACACTCTATAAGAGGGACTTTATCTAATTTACAAAAAGATTTACAATTTAGTTTATTAAACATTGAGTTATCAAGACCTAATTTTGATAAAATCAAAAATGATAAAAGCGAGGTAGACCGCTTTATAAAAGAAACCCGTTATTTTATAAAAGACGCTGACTATACCTTTAATAATTTTTTTAATGACAAACAAGAAAATCAAAACACTTTAGAAACTAATATGTAAAAACTTTATATAGCCCATCATAACAAAAAGCACCGCCTTTAAAAGCGGTGTTTTTTATACCTATGATTTATCAAAATAATCATAGTTTTTTTATTCATACTAAAGTATGATATATAACTCTATTATAAACCGCTTTTAAGGCGGTTTTTTTGATGTTTAAGAGGCTAACTCGCCCGCTTTAATATGATTTCTTATCTTAAAAAAACACCTCAAAAAACAACAACACCCGATTGTGTTTAGGTACTCCCGCGGGGGGCGGCGAGAGGGTCAGGCGGACTGCACGGCCTTTTTTCTTATTCGGGAAATTTTCATTGCATTTCGTTTCGTTTGAGAATTGAGGAGTAGCAAAGCAAATAAAATCAATGATTTAATTTTTTGAAATGGTTAAAAAAACGAAATGGCTTTTCTGGGTCATTTCGTTTTTTTGTGAAACCCATTTCGTTTTTAATAAAATTTAGGAAAAAATATGACTGTAAAAAATAAAAAAAATAATTCGGTTGAAATTCAAGCCGACGAAAAAAATGATACTTTCATAAAAGAACCGATTTCAAAGTCGCCCAACAATTCCAACAACAAATCTATTCTCATAATGAGTATAGATGATATTATTCCCTATGAAAAAAATCCCCGAATAATTTCTGCCTCTGCAGTTGATAAGGTTGCCAACAGCATAAAGGAATTTGGTTTTCTAAATCCAATTATAGTTGATAAAGATAATATAATTGTTGCAGGACATACAAGGCTTAAAGCCTGCAAGAAGCTGGGTATTGAAAAAGTTCCAGTAATCAAAGCAGAACATCTTACACCGAAACAAGTTCAAGCATACAGAATTGCAGACAATAGAACAGGCGAGGAAGCAACTTGGGACAAGGAACTTTTGGCAATAGAGATTGACGAATTAAAAGATTTAAGTACGGGCGAATATTTTGACATCTCGTTGACGGGATTTGACTTGAAAGAATTGGAGGTATTGAATAATTTAAAACTCTCAAAAGAACTTGATAACGAATCCAGCGATGAGGACAATTACAATATTCCCGAAGTCAATGAGGAAGAACCGCCAATCACAAAGAAAGGTGATATTTGGTTATTGGGAAAACATAAACTTATGTGCGGAGATGCAACCAAGTTCTCGGATATAGAAAAGTTAATGAATGGCGAACTTGCCGATATGGTCTTTACTGACCCACCATATAACATTCAAATCAACGAAATAATTGGAATCGGAAAAATCAAGCATGATGAATTTGCTATGGCAAGTGGTGAAATGACAGAAAAAGAATATACTGATTTTTTAAAAGATGTATTTACAAACTACATAGCGACAAGTCATGATGGTTCTATTCATTATGTTTGCATTGACTGGAAACATATTTACGAACTATTGACAGCAGGCAGAGAGATTTATACTGAATACAAACAACTCTGCGTTTGGAATAAAGACAACGGTGGAATGGGAGGTTTTTACAGAAGCAAGCATGAGCTTATATTCGTATTCAAGAAAGGCAAAATCCCAAACACCAATAATTTTGAATTGGGACAGTATGGCAGGTATCGTTCAAATGTTTGGGACTATCCTGCGATCAACTCATTTGCGGGTAGAGAATTAGTTATTAATGAAAAAGGAATGAAAGTAAGTGGAACTTGCAAGGAACTTGAAATGCATCCAACTGTAAAGCCTCTTAAAATGGTAATTGACGCAATCCTTGACTGCTCAAACGAAAACGACCTAATCAGCGACTTCTTTCTCGGCAGCGGGACAACATTGATTGCCGCAGAAAAGACCAACCGCAGATGTTATGGAATGGAAATTAGTCCTCACTTTTGTGATATAATAATTAAACGCTGGCAAGAAGCAACAGGGGAAATAGCTAAACTACAAACAATAACCGAAGAGTAAAGTAAAAATTATTTTAATGAAACTTTAATTTTCAATTATCAATTGTCAATTTTCAATTTGAAAGATATGAATGTCAGAAACAAATCAAAATAAAACTTCCTATCCCGTAAGCACGATTGCGAAACTTCTTAACATAACGGAGCGGAGAGTTCAGCAACTTGCGAAAGAGAATATTATCCCCAAAAGTGAAAAGGGAAGATATGATTTAGTTGCTACCATTCAAGGCTATGTTAAGTATTTACAAAGCCAATTAGCTCAAGGCGAGTTTAGAGACCTTAAACACGAAAAAACAAGATTAACCAAATTTCAAGCAGACAAAGCCTTAATTGACTTAAAACTGCTTCAAACTGAAGCAATTTTAATAAGTGATGTAGAAAAACAGGTGTCAGATATGATTGCAATCGTAAGAGCTAGATTGCTCGCACTACCAAATAAATTAGCTCCGATTGTTGTAAATGAAGCCGACACTAATGTTGTTGAGGATATTATTAAGAATGCAATATACGAAGCATTGCAAGAATTGGCAAATGTAAAGCTATGATTAATGAAGAATTTAAAACCCATGGCGATTCTCTTTTAAATTTTAAAAAAGTTCTTGAAAATTGCCTAAAGCTATTCACTCCTCCGCCACGACTAACAGTCAGCGAATGGGCAGATAGATTTAGAAGACTAAGCCCTGAATCCAGTGCTGAAAGCGGAACTTGGCGAACAAGCCGTGCGGAATACCAAAGGGGAATAATGGATGTTGCAACTGACCCAAGAGTAAAGAATGTTGTTTTTATGTCATCAGCACAGGTTGGCAAAACTGAAATCCTAAACAATGTATGCGGTTATTTTATAGACCAGAACCCTAAACCAATTTTATTCTTGCAGCCTACTCTTGAAATGGCAGAGGCTTGGAGTAAAGACAGGTTCAATCCTATGGTTAGGGACACCGAAGTTTTATCAAATAGGGTTGGAGACAGCAGATTAAAAAGCAGCGGCAATACTCTATTGCATAAAATATTCCCGGGTGGACACATAACTATTGCGGGTGCCAATAGTCCATCGTCCCTTGCAAGCCGACCTATTGCAAGGGTATTTTGTGATGAGGTTGATAGATACCCACTTTCTGCTGGTGCGGAGGGCGACCCCGTTTCCCTTGCTAGAAAAAGAACAACAACATTCTATGACGCTCAAACTTGGGAGGTTTCAACACCAACAATTAAAGGTGTAAGTAGAATTGAAGCTAGATATGAGGAAAGCGATAAAAGAAAATATTATGTGCCATGTCCCGATTGCAATAAAAAACAAGTATTAAAATGGAGTAATGTTTTGAATTTTAAAACAACTGCATTGTATTACCAAATAAAAGATTTAAGCTTGGATTTAAGGCAATTTTCAAAGCTTCTAATTCTGAATTTAAATTCAAAAGACTTTGTTCAAATTTTTTAGCTTCGTGATTTATATATCCTATACATTCTTTACTATTATCACACACCTTCAACAAAGGTTTTTGGCTATTTAAATTGAACACTCTATAAATTCTATAATTATTGTCTGTATTTGAAATAAAATCAAGTTCTTGTCCACTAAAAATAATCTTTTGTCCAAAGTCAAAACTTGTTGATTTAACATCCAAATATATTATATTATCGTTGTTTTCCTGTACAGTGAAATCATAGGGCAGTCCACTTTCGTATCTTTCGTTAGACCAACTATATGATTTTATTGCGTTTTGTTGTTTATATTTACCTAGATGAGTATTTATTAGCTCCTCCCCTTTTCTACCTATTTTTTTGAAATTTTCATTTGCTTTTTCTATATCAAAAAATCTAGGTTTAAAAATTTTATTATTTTTAAGTTGTATGATTTGTGAGGCTTGAGATGCAATTTCCATTTCTCTTATTAATTCACCACCAGCAGTATTTACTATGTTTTCTAAATATACTATTAAAGCATTAAAATAATTATCAAAATTTGTAATTCTACCTTTTACTACATTACTTAAAACAACTCCAATGTTTGTAATATCTGTAAATGTTTTAGAACTGTTATTAAACAAAAAGAAAACGGGTTGCTGACTTTCTAATCCAAACCAAAACAAAAACCAGTTTAAGCTAGAGTTTTCTAACCCTACTATATTTCTAATGCTTGACGTAATTGAAATTACATCTCTACCACCCATTTTTGATTTAGGGCTATTTTTTTCGCCATTGCCACGACCAATACGATCAAAACTCAACAACATTATATCGCATTGATTATTGTATATCAGTATAGCATCGTCTATTTCTGCATTATCTGGTAAGAAGGTTAAAACATCGTCAAAAAGTCCAATATGAGTTTGGTGACTTTTCGTGCTTCTGCCTAGATCGGCATCGGTTAAACACTTATAACCAATTTTATTTTCACCATGTATTTTAAAAAAATTAGACATTCCGGCTCCTAATTAAATTTGTTTATAATGAGTAAATAATACAATATAGCATAAACAGTATTTACGCTAACTGCATTTCCAGCTTGTTTAAATAATTGATGATCGCTAATTCCTTCCTTGCAGGCATTTAAATAAAAATCTTCGTTAAAACCTTGAAGAGCTAGAGCTTCTTTTGGTGTAATTTTTCTTATTGCTTTTTTCACTAAATCATCTTTAGAAAAGATTAATTTTGAAAATTCTAATGGATTTTTGCTGTTTATAAAATCATCACTAAAATAGTTGTCTTGGCAAGCTCGGTGCATTTTTACCATGGTTGCCGTCAAAGGCTTAGCCAACATTGTATCTATTTCTGATTTTGATTTAAAATTTTTAGTCCCATCTGATAAAATAGTGGGCTTTATTATCTCTGATAAATAATATTTTTTATCAACATTTTTTTCCAAAACATCAATAACACTTTTTTGTTTTAATAAAGATATTTTACTTTTTATTTCTTCAAAAGATTGTTTTACAATATTTTCATTAAAAATGAAATCTTTTTGAGGTTTTTTATTTGTGGCGAATATATAAACTCTGTTTCTTTTTTGTGCTAGCCCAAAATTTTCAGTGTTAAATACATCATAATATATATATTTATACCCAGCATTTTTTATAAAACTAATAACTACCTCTAGTGTTTTTCCGTTATTATGTGATTTTAAATTTCTAACATTTTCCAATAAAACAAAAGAAGGTTTTTTTATATTTATTATATCAATAATTTGAAAAAAAACATTACCTCTCAAGTCATTGAAGCCTTTTTGCTTTCCCATCATACTAAATGATTGGCAAGGAAATCCACCAGTCAAAAAATTAAAATCTGGTAAACTTTCAACATTTTTTTTATTTTGCACGAAGCTAACAATATCGCCTATTTCAACTTCTTTTGAAGTATCATAATTGGCTTTATATGTTTTTGTAGCATTTTGGTCTATTTCAGAAAACCCTACACATTTTGTTTTTAGTTTAAAATCTTTTTCTAAAAAATCAAAAGCTTTACGAAAGCCGCCTATCCCAGAAAATAACTCTAAATGGCTTATAGGCATTTTATTATTTCCCTCCCTATGACTTCTGCTAATTTAACAGGAACAGCATTGCCGATTTGTGCGTACCAATTATTTTGACTACCCTTAAAAACATAATCATCAGGAAAAGTTTGCACTCTCGCCGCCTCTCTTGGGGACAATCCTCTTGATTGTGTTGGATGTATATACATATTGCAATCAAATCGCATGTGAGAGGTTATTGTTTTACAAGCCTCATTATACTTTAATTTAAAATATTTATCTTTAAAAATACCATTTCTTTTTTTGTATGGCATAATATGGGAAATTGATTGATGTAATGAATTAGAACCTTGTGGTAGTAGTCCAAAAATCTCTATATCTCTGTCGTTGTTATATCTATTTTTATGGTTATACAAATTTTCAACTTTTCTCCCATTGTTTATAAAGTCATAAAAATCCGTCTTTATATAATCATATTTAATATTAACAAAACCATAATCATAATTTTCTATAGATGTGTTATTCTTTATCCTATTAGGTTTTAACTCTGGCAAATCCTCAATGGCATTTCTTAGAACAAATTTTTTATTCTTATTTTTTAAAATGTTTTTAAATATTTCCTCACTATCAATTCCAACTTTGTTTCCAATGATAATTAATCTTTCTCTATTTTGGGGAACACCAAAATCTTTAGCATTCAAAACTCTATATGATATACTATACCGATTATCTAAATAAGTATTAAAATCGTCTAAAATTTCATCCATCTTATTCTTCATACCTTTAACGTTTTCCATTATAAAAATTTTTGGACTAGAGTACATTAAAAATGTTAAAAAAGCTTTATATAACTGATTTCTTGGGTCATTTATAATTCGTTGACGATTAGCCATCGAAAAACCTTGACAAGGTGGTCCGCCACAAACTAAGTCAACATTTTTTATGATGTTTTTGTAATTTTTTATATTCTGATTTAATTCATTTATATCTCCAACAAATATTTGACTATCAGCTAATTTATGATTATACTTATAAGTTTCAGCAAAAACAGGATTGATTTCGTTTGCAAATATAAGCTCAAATCCAGCTTGGGTTAATCCTAAGCTCAAACCACCAGCACCTGCAAATAAATCAATAAAATTTTTCAAGTTAATCATGTTAGTAATATATAGATATTCTATAAGTTACATTTGTAAAAGTCCACTATTTTCACAAACTACGAGAAAGTCTTTAATAGATAATACTTCAATAAAAAGTGAAGAGGAACGAACTATTGAAGTCTCTTTTTCGTCAGAATTTCCATACAATAGAGGCGGAATATTTGAAGAAGAATGGATTGAAATTCTCGGGCACACTGAAAAGGAAGTTAACCTGCAAAGACTAAACAGCAAAGCCCCAATACTCTACAACCACATGAGGTTTGATAAAGACAGCCGAATTGGAGTTGTAGAAAAGGCTTGGCTGGAGCGAGGACGAGGTCGGGCAATAATCAAAATCAGCAAAAGAAAAGAAATTGACGGAATATGGCAGGACATAAAAGACGGAATCCTGTCAAATGTTTCTGTTGGCTATACCATAAACAAGAAAGAGCTAATCGGAAGAAACTCCGATGGAATAAATGAATTTAGAGTCACGAGCTGGACTCCTACCGAAATTAGTATGGTTGATATTCCTGCCGATTATTCAGTCGGTATTGGAAGAAGCGAACCGCTAATAAATGATAATAATATTAATAAAAGAAAGGAAATAAATATGGATAAAAACCAAAATCCAAACCCAAACGAAACAATCAAGGAAGAGGAACAAAACCCCAATGGCGAGATTGTGAAAAATAGAAGTCTTGATATAGATATACCAAAAAAGATAAGACTCCTATTAATCACAATCAGCCAATTAGCGAGGAAAATATAAGAGCTGAGCTAATAAAAAAAGAAACTGCCCGCAGAGATGAAATCAAAAACATATTTGAGCCATTTATGGATAATCATAGAAAACTTTTTGATACCTGTATGGCGGATATGAATATGACATCGCAACAAGCTAGGACTAATTTGCTGAATGAAATCGGTCAATCAAAACAACCTCTTAACTCTCAATCAATTCCAAACTCAAATATCGGTTTTACTTATGCAAGCGTCACCACTGGCAAAACTCAAGCCGAGAAATTCCGCACCCACGCAGAAGAAGCCATTGAGTTCCGAATGGGTTTAAAAACCGCAGAGCAGACAAAAGGCAATGAACTGCGGGGTTGCTCCCTTTCCGAACTAGCCCGCATCTCATTAGAGAACGCAGGAGTAAATACCCGCTCTCTTGACAAGCGAGAGATTGTTGGTCGTGCATTTACACATTCAACAAGTGATTTCCCTCTTATTTTATCTAATAGTGCAAATAAAGCATTACTAAAAGGATATGAAGAGACTGAGGAAATATTTGAGAAATTTACCACAAAGACCAGTCTAAATGACTTTAAAATCTATGAAAGATATGGAACAAGCGGCTTCGGTTCTCTTGATAAGGTCAAAGAAGGCGGAAAATATAAATATGGAACAATTACTGAAAGGAAAGAAGAAATCCAACTTGAAACCTTTGGAAAGATGTTCTCCATAACCAGACAAGCAATCATAAATGATGACCTAAATGCTTTCAGTGATATTCCTAGAAAAATGGGAAGAGCAGCAAAAAGAACTGTTGCGAATTGTGTTTTTGAGATACTGACAAGCGGTCAAGTTATGAGCGATGGCTACCAGCTATTCCATACCGCAAAACATAATAACCTATTCACAGGAGCAGGCAATGCAGGAGAGCCAAGCATAGAACTAATAGGCAAAATGAAATCTGAAATGCGAAAGTATAAAGATCCAATAAGCAAAGAGCCGCTAAATATAAAGCCTAAGTTTATAATGGTTCCTACTTCGCTTGAAGACAAGACAAAAATTCTTTTGTCCTGCGACACCGACCCTAATCAAGCTAACCCAAAGGTTCCTAATCCAATTAAAGGGCTTTTAGAAGTATTGTCTGACCCAAGACTTGATGATGCTTCAACAACAGCTTGGTATTTATTGGCTAATCCTGATATTCACGATATGCTTGAGGTTGCCTATCTTGACGGCAATTCCAATCCGCTTCTTGAGGAGCAGAATGGCTGGGATGTGGACGGAATAGAATATAAAGTTAGATTAGATTTTGGGGTAAAAGCTATTGACTGGAAGACCATGTCTAAAAATGATGGAACTGTTTAATTAATTATTTATCAATAAATTTTAAGGAAAAAATAAAATGGCTACAAATTATTATCAAGACGGAGATATTATAGATTTTATTGCAACAGCTGATGTTAAGTCTGGCGAACTTGTAATCAAAGGAAAAATTATTGCAGTTGCAATAACTGATATAAAAAATGGCGAAGTTGGTGCAGTTCAAAGAACTGGTATTTGGACTCTGCCAAAGGAGGCAGGAAAGACTTTTGGTCAAGGGGACGAAGCCTATTATGATGCAACAAATAAGGTTATCACAAGCACCAGTTCGGGAACGACAAAAGTCGGTATTGCTGCCTATCCATCAGCCTCTGCAGATACTGAGGTAAATGTTTTAATAAACGCAGGCAATTAGCTAATGGCCTGCGATAAAAAAACATTCAAAGACCAATGCGATTACCACTTTACAAATATGCTCAGCATTCTAGGGGATGAAGCGACCATTGAATTTGCCAATGGGACTTCAATCAAGATTTTATGTGTTTTTAAAAACTTTTACACATTGATTGAAGACCCCATGAATGATGTTGGGGTTGCTTCATCTAGACCAAGACTTGTTTGTAAAGAAAAAGATGTTGAAGGTGTTAGAGTAAATGACAGAGTTATTATAGAAAATAAAAAATATAAAATAACCGAACTACAATCTGAAAACACTGGCACAATCAATCTAATGTTAAATAAAATTTAAAATAATTATGGAAAAATAAAATGTCAAATATTCACTTAAGAACTCAGCTAATAAATAAATTAGTTGAAATATTACAGGATAAAACCCTTGCAGAAGCAAGGGTTTTTTCAAATAGATTAAGAAATATGCTGGAATCCGAAATGCCGGCAATTCTAATCTATACCAATAATGAAGACGCCAACAGAGATGGTACGGGGCGACCTGCAAAACAAAGGCGTGAGCTAAATATTAATTTAGATATTTATGCGAACACAATTGAAGATGATGCGGAAGCTGACCTTGACAATACCCTTAACACTATTGCCAGCCAAGTAGAACAAATTCTCGCTGTAAATCATACTTTAGAGGGGTTGAGTAATGATATAAAATATACGGGAATGGAAATCAATCTAAATAGCGAGGGAGAAAAGCCTTTCGGGATTTTAAGAATGAACTACACAATCTCATATAGAGTATATGAAAACAATCCAAATAATCCAATTTATTAATAAAAACAAAGGAATTAAATATGGCTACAATGCTAGGACAAAATGGAATTGTCAAAGTTGCTGGCAAGACCGTTGCGGAAATTAAATCATTTTCAGTGGAGGAATCTGCGGACACTATTGACACAACGGTTATGGGCGATGAATACAAAAAATTCAGAGCAGGCAAAACCGCTTGGTCAGGCAGTATAGATGGCTATTGGGACGAATCTGACACGGAGGGTCAAGGTATATTTAAAATCGGAACGGAAATTGACCTTTCCCTATTCCCCGATACTGATGAAATTGGCAAAACCGAATATAACGGCATCGCCTATATTACCGGAATCAATAAACAGGTGGCACAAGATGGAGTTGCGGAAATATCTTTTAATTTTCAAGGAAGCGGAAGATTGAAGCGGACTATAATTACCGAGGAGGAAGAACCCGAAAATCCATAAAACCGACCAAACAACAATTTAAAATCATTTAATAATTAAAATTAAGGAAAAATATGTCTATTATAGAAAAAATCAAAGCCCACAACTCAAAAATCCAAAACGAAGCCGTTGAGGTTCTAATTGATGAATGGGACACGACCATTTATTTAACACCAGTCACGGTGGCAGAGCAACACAAAATAACCCGCCTTTCTCCAAACGGCAAAGACCTTGAAGTAAATATAATTCTTGAAAAGGCAAAAGATAAAGAAGGAAACAAACTATTTTCTTTAGATGATAAGGATGAATTGAGAAAAGTTCCCCTTGCATTAATGAATAAAATTCTTTCGCCAATTCTATCTGATATTAACAAAACACCGGAGGAAGTGGAAAAAAACTAAAGGACGACCCATATTTATTTTCAATATTCTATATTTCCCACAATCTCAATAAAGAGATTGAGGAGGTAGTAAAAATGACGCTGGAGGAGTTTAAATATTGGGTCGCTTACTTTAACATATATAATAATCCAAATAAATATAAGTGATTAATATAACTCAAGCCTATCAAAATTAAGTAGATTTTGACCTAATATCGTCAATATTATCACTTTGTCACCCTTAACTTGATACAATATCCTATAATTATCACAAATACAATGGCGAATATTTGGATTTTTATTGTTTTTATTTGGATAATCTTCTGGAAGAATTGCGCATCTTTCAGGGGACTCATCTAACGATGATACAATCTCTTGAACTTTATTTACAAGTTTAAAGCCATAAGAAGAGCCCTTTGAAACATAATACTCCACAACAAGATTTAAGTCATTTTCAAAAGTTGCCGTTGCAATAATTGTATATTTTTTCATAGCTTGTTTATACAAGGTTATATTTCTTTTTTATATTTGAAAAAACTTGCTCCACAGGAACACATTGTCCTTCTTCTGCTTCTTTAAGGGCTTTAGCTATTTTACTTGTGTCAGTCATAGATTTTACATAATCAACAGTTTTTTGGTACGAAACAGCGTCTTGAATTACGAATTTTGCTTCACCATTAACTGTGACAACAACTGGTCTTTTAGTATCCTCAACTTGACGAATTATATCGGCAGTTTTTTGTTTGAAAGAACTTAATGATTTTATATCGCTAACTATATTCATATTATTAACCTTTTTAAATCTTAAATTAAGTATAGAATTAAATATTAAATAAATCAAGTAATAAAAAAATAAATTTATGTCCAGATACAAAGACGTCAGTTTTAAAATAAAAGGCGAAGACTTTTTCTCGGGAACTTTCAAAAAGCTATCCAATGAAATTGTTGGTACGGCTGCGAAGTTTAGAAGCCTCCGCCTTTCTGTTGCAAATATCAAAACCATCGCTATGTCTGCAATTGGCGGCTATTTCGCAAAGACCATTATTGATACGGGCGACCATATTCATAAGCTAAATCAAAAGCTGGGAGTATCAACCGAAGCCCTGTCTCAATATAAATATGCAATGGAGTCCTCAAGAACAAGTTTTGAAACATTCACTGCTTCAATTCAAAAAATGATGGTAAATGTTAGTGAGGCAGTTAACGGTAAAGGTAAAGCCATTGAAGTTTTTAAGGAATTAAAAATTGAAGTAAATGATTTTAAAAAGCTAAAACCCGAAGAACAATTTGAAGTAATTGCTGATAGACTTCTTGAAGTATCCGATGAAACTGACAAGGCAAGAATAGCAACCAAAATATTCGGAGATAGCGGAGTTGCTCTATTGCAAGCTATGACTGGAGGAAGTGATGGTTTGAGAAAAATGAGGGAAGAAGCCCACAATCTAGGACTTACTTTATCTCAAACCGATGCTAATGCTATGGCTAGTTTTGGGGACGCATTGGGAAGGTTAAAAAGTTCTTTCAATGCTCTAATGCAGGAGGTTGTTATTGTTCTAATGCCAGCTTTGGTTTGGCTAATGGATTTAATAAAAAATTCGCTAGTTGCTGCAGTTAATATCTTTAAAAGAAAATGGGACGAACTGGGTGAAGCATTAAATTATATTCTTGAGGACTTTTTTGAGCTGGAGGGCGGCATGAAAACAGCCGCAAAAGGCATTGCCTACGCATTTGAAGTTTGTTGCGGATTAGTTCAAAAATATTGGCTTAGTATGAAGACGGTTGCGGTTGGAGCGACAGCTGTTCTTCTTGATGCAATTGGCATAATTATGGAAAAAACCAGCTCCATAATGAATAAATTTGGTACTGATAATGGCTTCACAAAATATCTATCTGAAAAGGGTGCAATGTTAAGCGATGCAAAAAATGGACTTGATGAATATTTACAGTCAATGATGCAGGTTCAAAGTTATGAGGAATTAAGCAAAAGTTTTGATTTCAATAAAGATAAAGACAGCAAAATCGGGCAGAAGGTAGATTTTAAAAAAACTGAATTCGCACCTGAATTAAGTGGGGACGCTTTAAAAGAATACAATAAATTACTTCAACAGAGAAATCAAATCCTAAACGAAATCCAAACTCCTATGGAAAAGTTTATGGAAAGAATGGCTTTGCTGGATCAATTAAACCAAGCGGGGCTTCTAACACAGCTTGAATACAATAAAGCATTTGAGCAAGCACAGACAAATTTTGAAAAAACTGAAAGCGTAATGACTTTTGAAAAGGCACTACAGTCAGTTGGTGGTGAAGCTATGAAAATGGGTGATATTCTTAAAAACGGTGTTGGAATGGCTATTGACGGATTGGCTAGCGAAATAACTGAATTTGTATTAACGGGCAAAGCCAACTTTTTAGAGCTTGCAGGAAGTATTGCAAAAATGGTTCTTGAAATGACTATTAAACTTTTGATTTTAAAAACATTAATGACCGCATTAGGTATACCTACTGTTGCATTTGCAAAAGGTGGAGTATTTAGCAGTGGAAATAATCTTACAACATTTGCCAGTGGTGGAGTTGTAAATACGCCAACATTATTTCCAATGTCAGGCGGCAGGACAGGTTTGATGGGTGAAGCCGGAGCTGAGGCAATAATGCCGTTAACAAGAGGACAGGACGGCAAGTTGGGTGTCAAGATGTATAATAAAGGAAATAAAGGCAATGCTGAGCCTCAAAGTATTACAAACATATCTTTTAATGTTAAGTCCGATAGACCCGAAGAATTTAGGCGAAGCCAAGCACAAATTGAAGCTGATTTAATCGGAGTCATAAACAGGGCAAAAAGAAATTCTTAATTTATTAATCAAAAAAATAAAAGCAAATGGTAAAAGAAACATTGGCGGAGTTTAAAGAGTCCCTAAAAAGACTAAACGAAAAAGATGACAAAATTATTGAGCTAATCCACGACATCAGCAAAGACCTAACAAGAATTAATCACGATTTATATGGCAATGGCAGACAGGGTTTATTTGAGGAGTTCAAGGATTTTAAGGCTAATGATTTTAAAAATCTAAAAAAGATTGTCCATAAAAATGCCAAAATAATTACAGCTAGCTTGGCAATTATATCTTTTATATCCTTCCTTCCGACACTTAAAGAGTTTATTCAATATTTATTAAAATAAGGAGTTTTATGCTAAAAATACAAATTATAGAAAAAATTATAAATTATTTGGCGGACTTTTTTCGTGATAGAAATGATGGAAGCAGCTATAAAAGATTAACGGGTTTTATTTGTCTAATAGTTGCAATAATGAAAGCAAACAACATAAACAGCATAAACAATGTATATGTTTGTGCTTTGTTTTTAAGCGCTGCTCTTGGCGAGGGAATAGCAACACTTTTTGAAAAGCCAGCAATACCAACAATAAACAACAATAAAAACAGGAGCAAATAAAATGAATTTAATCAATACAATTATATCAACTTTATTATTTCTCTTGGTTGGTTATCTTTATGCTTTCCATAAAGGCAAACAATCAAAAGAAACCGAAATGTTAAAAAATAACAATAAAAAACAAAACCAATATGCGAATAATAAAAACCATATTCATAATAGCGATGCTTTGTCTGACAAGCTGCAAAATGGCAAATATTAGCAATGCTTGTCCTCCAATAGTAAATTATACACTTGAGGAACAAAAGGAATTAAACCGCATCAGAAAAGAACTAAAAGAGAAAAAGGAAGCTGATTTAATATTATTAGATAGATTTTTAATTGATTATTTTAATTTAAGAGAGGATTTGGCATTGTGCCACGCACAATGAGGTTGAAAGTTGAAGGTTGAAAATTACAGAAAGGATAAAATGATAAAAATAAAAAGAACTTATTACAAAAATTATACGAGTGGTATATTAACTATTGGAGATGAACTTTCAACCTTCAACATTCAACCTTCAACACCTATACATACCCTTGAATTGCCATACATAAATAATCAACAAAATATATCCTGCATTCCAACTGGGATTTATAAACTCGTGAAACATATAAGCCCTAAATTCAACTCGTGCTTTTTAATAAAAAATGTGAAAAATAGAAAAGATATATTAATTCACACAGGCAATAGCACAAAAGATACGCAAGGCTGCATTCTTGTTGGATTTAAGAAACGGGACAATGTAATATTTGAAAGCAGAAAAGCATTAAATTATTTACTTAAAACCCTACCAAATGAAATTGAATTAATAATTTCCTAAATAATATTCAACCCTTAACATTTAACATTCAACAACCTATTTACCTATGGACTTCGTAGAAATCAGATTTCCTACTACAATCTCTTATGGAGCAAGTGGTGGAGGTATTTTTAGCACTGACATCGTGACTACATATACAGGACACGAGCAAAGAAACATTAATTGGGAAAAGGCAAAAGCTAGTTATACAATAAGTCTTGCAAATAAAACTCAAGATGAAATTGAAGAAGTAATTGCATTCTTTTATGCAAGACGAGGAAGAGCAATAGCATTTAGATTTAAAGACTGGATGGATTATCAAGCTAAAAATCAAATAATTGGAGTTGGAAATAATGCTGCTAAAGAATATCAACTTGTAAAAACCTATTCAAGCGGAGGAATTGACTATAAAAGAATAATTAAAAAACCTGTTCGTGATTCTGTTGAAATCTTTTTAAATGATGAATTATTGGAGGAGGAATACGACTACACAATAGATTATGCCGCAGGAATTATAACTTTTGACGATAGCAAAATTCCAACGGACAGTGAAATTATAACTGCAAGTTTTGAATTTGATGTTCCGGTTAGGTTTGACAATGACGAATTGAATATAAGCACAACAGATTTGAATGTGAATACTTGGTCTAACATCAAACTTGTAGAAATTAGAATATAGTATTATTTGCAAAACAATCTAAATATAAATTTTGGCAAAAAGAATTTTAAAATTTTACGCCTTTGATGTAGGATATGATGTTCTTCTTGGGAAGAGAATACCTGCAAATTACTGCGATTATTATTGAGTTTATTACCATCTCTATGGTGAACTACTTCATTAGAATATAAACGCCTGCCAATAGTTTTTTCTGCAACCCAACGATGAACTAACTTGTTGGAATCCTCAAAGCGTAAATAGCCATTAGTATCAATATAAGTTTTTTTTAGCTTTGGCATCAATTAAATCTTTTTTTACATATAAAAATTACTAATTACCTTATTAAAATGCAACAATTAATATATAAGCTATGCCCCATACAATCTCAAACTTATTCAAAAATAACCTTTCAAATCAAGTCACCACCAATGCTACATTGTGGAAAATAACCAGAACCGATGGAGAGGTATTTTCTTTCACAAACCATACTGAAGACATAGAGTATAACGGAACACTATATAAACATAATGATGCTATTGATATATCTTCCATTGCTACAAAAAGCGACCTTTCGGTTGATAATATGGACTTATTGGGTTTCTTGCGTGATACGGGAGTTACGGAAGAAGATATATTTGCAGATTTATTTGATGGAGCTCTTGTTGAAATTCTTATGATTGATTATAAAGATTTGTCAAAGGGTCATCTTGTTTTAAAAACAGGCTATATAGGGGAAATCAGAAAAACTAAAAAGACATTTACAGCGGAAGTTCGTGGTTTAACTCAAAGATTGGAACAGAACTTTGGGAATGTTTATACTCCAACCTGCAGAGCAAGATTTGGCGATGAAAAATGCAAGATTAATGTAAATAGTTCTGTGCTTATTAATGGAGTAAACTATAATCTAACAATTAATGGAGTTGTGGAACAGGCGATCAATAATAGACTTATAATTGATAGCTCAAGAACAGAACCAATAGGCTTCTTTAATTTTGGATTTATAAAGTTTACAAGCGGAAAAAACAAAGGCTTTAAAATGGAAATCAAAAACTTTGAATACGGAAAAATTCTTTTATTTCTGCCAATGGCAAAGAGTATAAGAATTGGCGACACCTATACCATGCAAGCTGGCTGCGACAAATACTTTGCCACCTGTTGTGGAAAATTTAATAATGCAGTTAATTTTAGAGGCGAGCCACATCTGCCCGGAAGAGACAAAATATTTGAAACTTCAAAAAACTTTACAAGCGGAAGGAGATATCAGGACGGACAATTCTAAAATTGTTGAGTGTTGAGTGTTGAATGTTGAAGGTTATTTTTATTAATATTTAACTTTCAACCTTCAACTTCTAAATCGTTCCACATTAATTTATTATCAATAACTATTTTTTTATGAAAACAAAACGGGAGACCCTAGTAGCCCAAGCAAGAACTTGGCTAGGAACAGATTTTAGACATCAGGGACGAATTAAAAAATCAATGCGAAATAAAGGAGGCGTTGATTGTTTAGGGCTTGTTATAGAGGTTGCAAGAGAATTAAATCTTGAATCCGGCGTCCTTGACAAAGACGGAAAAGATATCCCTGTATATAAATTTGACGATTTGGAATATTCAAGAAACAGCGACCCACAAAAACTTTTAAAAGGCTTTAGCAAAGCCTGCATTGAAATAAGTTTAGACGAAGCAAAAGCAGGTGATGTCCTGCTTTTTAAATTTGAGGGAATGCCAAAGCACCTTGCAATTATAACCGAAATCAATAGCAATCAAATAACAATAATCCACGCATTTCTTAAAACTGGAAAGGTCGTGGAACATATAATTGATGATGAATGGAAATCAAGGATTTCAAAAGTCTATCAACTTCGGAAAGTTGAATGTTGAAAGTTAAATATTAAATAATAACCTTCAACATTCAACTTGTTTTAGTCTTCACTAAACTAACCACAATCACATTTAATCATTTTATCAACAAATCTAACCACAGGAGAAAATTATGGCTTGGTGGGTCATACCATTAATTATTTTAGCATCTGCGGCCGTATCTTATGCAGTTGCAGCATTAACTCCAATGCCCGATTATGAGAATAGCCAAGAGGGAAGCAGAGTTGATGATTTGTCAGTTCAAAGTTCTGCTTACGGAAAGGTTATTCCAATACTATATGGAACAATGAGATTTGCAGGCAATATAATATGGTCTACTGATATAAAAGAACATAAATTCGTGACCCAATCTCAAGCAACAGTTAGCGGCGGAAAAGGCGGAGGCAGTAAAAAAAGCACCACAACTACAACAACTACTGAATATAAATACAATGTATGCTGCGCCATTGCAATTTGCGAAGGTATTATTGATAGAATAAGTAGAATTTGGGCAGATACTACCGAATTAGCTTTTGATCCCGCTATATTCACAATATACAAAGGAACAGAAACTCAAAATGCAGACCCATTTATACAAGCCTATGAGGGAGTTGACAAAACTCCAGCTTATAGAGGTATAGCTTATATAGTAATTAAAGACTTCTGGCTGAGTGATTATGGCAATAGAATTCCTAACTTCACCTTTGAAGTTGTGCGAAATGTATTTCAAAAAAATGCTATTCAAGATAAAATAACAGAAATAATCTGCATACCCGGAAGTGGCGAATTTGTATATGATACAGTTTCAAACTATTACTGCCCTTCGTCTTTTGTTAATGGAGTTCTTACGGCTTCCGGAAAAAAGAAAGCGGCCAATATAAGCACAATTTCACAAAAAGCAGATGCCATTGTAGCAATGGAGAGTTTAAAAGATACTTGTAAAAATATTCAATGGGTTGCTCCTGTTGTGAATTGGTTCGTTGACAGCGATATAGCGGGTACAAGCAACATCGTTCCAAAAACCGAATTCAGAGCAGACCCAAGCAATGTCAAATATGGCTATTGGGAAAGCTACCCTAATATATGGTCTTGCAATATTTGGAATAGAAGAAATGCACCCCAAACAAAAATAATACCAGAGCATAATATGATGACCTACGGAGGAACTCCAAGTGATGACTCAGTAAAAAGATACCTGAATTATTGTAAAAATACATTGGGCTATAATATAATGTTCTATCCGATGCTTCTAGTGGATCAAATAACACCAACTTTAAAACCTTGGCGTGGTAGAATTAAGCCAAGAAATTCTGCAGATGTAAATAGCTTCTTTAATAGACAATATGGCTATAACTATTATATAATGCATTATGCAAATCTTGTTAAAGATTATGCTGACGCTTTTGTAATAGGTAGTGAAATGATTGGCCTTACTTCATTTTATGTGCAGGATGGAGAGAATAGAACATTTCCAGCTGTAGCCGAATTTAAAAAACTTGCAAAACAAGTAAAAGACTATTTTAAGTCCATTGGCAAAGGACATATAAAGGTTATTTATGCTGCCGACTGGTCTGAATATCATCATACAGATGATGGTTGGTTCAATATGGACGAATTATGGGCTGATGACAATATTGATGTAATTGGCATTGATAACTATATGCCATTAACTCCAGACTTGGAGCAATCAAGCATAAACTATGAAAAAATAATTGAAGGCTGGCAAAGTGGTGAGGGTTGGAATTATTGGTGGAATAATGATAGAACTGTAAAAACAAATTTTGACAGCCCAGTTTATGCTTGGAAAAATATAGAATATTGGTGGACAAATACCCACACAAATCCAAATGGACAATTAACGGCTTGGACTCCCAGAAAAAAGCCCCTGTGGTTTACTGAATTTGGCTTTCCTAGTGTTGATGCCTGCACTAATCAGCCAAATGTATTTGTTGACCCTTTTTCTGTAGAAAACTTTCTGCCTAGGATGTCAAGCGGAAGAATTAACTTTATTGCGCAGCGAATGGCAATAGAAGCTACTATTGACTTTTGGACTAACTCAGCAACAAATCCCGAAAGAGCAAACGGGCTTGTAGAAAAGATGTTCCTCTGGACTTGGGATGTTCGTCCTTATCCTGAATGGCCAAATCGTAAACTCAAATGGGGCGATTGGCAAAGTTGGAAAACAGGCCACTGGATACAGGGTAAAATCGGCAGCATGGTTAATTTGGTTCAAATGATTAATGACATTTTAGTAAATAGCGGCATACCCGAAGAAAGATTAATATTAAATGATTTAAGCGAGGCTGATGAATGCAAGGGATATTTAATCAATAAAAGAAATACATACAGAAAAATCATTGAGGAATTGGCAAACATATATTTCTTTGATGCAATAGAAAGCGATGGCAATTTAAAATTTGCAATGCGAAAGAATTGCAAAATAATCAAAACAATTAAAAAAGAAGACATTGTCCCCACTGATAATGAGGGAATGAAAGAATTGCTTGTTATTACAAGAAACCAAGGAAACGAACTGCCTAGAAAGGTTAATGTGACCTATAGCAGCTATAATAGAGATTATTTGGAATGCACTGCCTCGGCAAACAGGGATTCCTATTCTCCACCTGATAATGAAATGACTATTGATATTGCGCAAATATCAATGGACATTCAACAAGCAAGAAAAATTGCAGAACAAACGCTTTATTCTATATGGTCGCAGAGGAACAAATATGCTTTTAAGCTGATTAAAAAACACCTTGATATTGAACCGCTTGACCTTTTGGAAATAGACCTTGAAGACGGACAGCCCAGTCATATAGTTAAAATTCTTTCTATTGAATATAATCGTCCGGGAGTTTTAGATATAAAAGCCGTTAGTGAAAACACCGACATTTATAATACTATTGACGATATAATGGTAGATTGGAGTCTTGGAATAGCAGAGGAAGCGGATGTTGCAATAGCAACAGATACTTATTTTGAGTTTTTAGATTTGCCATTATTACTGGCAGAAGAAGATTTAAAAGTTGGAAGAATTAAAATTGCCCTTTGCGGAGACAATAAGAATTGGAATGGAGCAAATGTTTATAGAAGTGATGATGGTGGACTAACTTATGATTTAATAGGCGGAAATGATTTGGCGCATACAATGGGTTTCTGCTTGAATAAATTGGAAGACTTTAATTGCCCAGCGATTATAGATAATAAAAACGAACTTATTGTATCATTAGCTGGCGGTGAACTAGAAAACATTGACAAAATAAAACTATTCAATGGAGTAAATCTGGCCGTTGTCGGAAATGAAATTATACAATTTCAACATATAAGCCAAGAAGGATTTGAAAGTGCTGACACATATAAATTAACTGGACTAATTAGAGGATTATATGGAACAGAATATTATTGCAATAAACATATTGAGGGCGAGAAGTTTATACTCTTAACTAATAATATTAAACCAACATCTTTCCCATTAACTTATATTAATGCAAGCAAATTTTATAAAGTAGTCACGACAGGTAAAGAATTGGAAGAGGCAAATGCAATAACTTTTCAATATAGGGGCAATATATTTAAACCCTACGCTCCCTGCCATATTACTGCAACCAGAAATGCAAATAATGACCTCATTATAAAATGGACTAGGCGAACAAGAATTGGTGGGGACTGGAGAGATAGCGTTGATATATTGCTCGGTGAAGATTTTGAAAAGTATAATATTGAAATCATTAATCAATCAACAAACAAAACCAAAAGAATTATTGAAATAAAAGATAATCAAACAGCTACCTATACGGCAGAGCAACAAATAATAGACTTTGGTCAGTTCAAAGTGAGGTTAAGTTTAAGATTTATCAGTTGTCTGCGATTGTGGGTGCGGGATATGATAGAATTGTTGAATGTTGAGTGTTGAAGGTTGAATGTTATTTGTTTATTTTTGTTGTTTTTATTATTTTTGTTAATGTGTTGGTTATTTCGTTTATGTCATTTAAGTATTCATCAAGATTGATTTTTGTTATATTTGTAGCAATTAACAATTTTAACCAATATCTAGTTTCAACAGCTTCTTTTAAGGAAATACTCAATTTAGCAATGAAATCTGCTTTTGATTGACCTTGTAAAGCCTCTTCAACATTAGCACCGATACTAGTTCCAGAACGAATTAATTGTTTAGAAATTATAAATTCTTTCTCTTCAACTAATTTTTTATAAAGACCAACAATTTTAATGGCAAACTTAAATGATTTATCTTGAATAATACTTTTTGTCATAAATTTATATTTTTTTGTTTTATTTTAAAATAAAACTTTCAACATTCAACCTTCAACATTCAACAAATTTAATTTGCTCTTTCTGCTCTGCCCATGGCAAGTCAGTATTTGAATACATATCTTTAAGCGACATTCCTAGGGGAGCATTACCAATCAAAATCGCTCTTTTAATACTAGGGGCTAAATATGCTAAATCTAATATCCTGCAGATATAGGAAATATTTTTGCCCTCTCTTTTTGCAATCATAGCTATTTGTTTATCGCTATTGAAATTCCCAGCCTGTATAAGTTCATGCTTCCAGCCCTCTGCTTTTACAAGAGCGTGGAGCAATGCATTATCATTATAGTTTGTTGTTGCAGTTTTTCTAGTCCGGGTGTTTTTGATGATGACTTCTTTACCGCTAGGAGTGGTTATAAATGACCTGCCTGCCTTATATTTAAAATCAACGGGTATATTTACTTCAACTTTAAAATCGTTGTTATTTTCTGCAATATTGGTTTGATTTGTTTCTTTTATGATTTCTTGACCTGTGGCTTCGGAGACTAATTTTAAGAACCCACAATTATTAAATATAATTTTTATATTTGTTCTTGAAACGATTATTTCTTTTATGAGGATTTGGACTATTTCCATTTGCTGAATTGGGAATAATTCGTCCCACACTTCTTCTATGTTTTTAAGGCTGTTTATGATATCCTGTTCGGTTAATACTAATTGTTGAGTGTTGAAGGTTGAAGGCGGAATTTGTTGAAGGTTGAATGTTGAAGATTGAATGTTAGTTTTATTTTTATTTATTTGGCTTTGTTTTAGTTTTATCCTGTCAATAATTTTTGAAACTATAGCTGGTGTTCTTATAATCCCATATATTTGGTTTAGAATTATCTTTTCTATATCCTCTGCTTTTATGCTTGGCAATTGGCATTCTTTGCCTGTTTCAGTATTTATACTATGTTTTATTGCCTTGTTTGCTTTGTAATATCTATAGACTTGACCGCTTTTCTTTTTGGTAGTGTATGTTGGCGTTAGAATTGAATTGCAGCATTCGCATTTCATTAAACCTTTTAGAAGATAGGGAATGTTGGTATCTTTTTTAGGGGCATAGATTGTTTTAGATTGTTGAATGTTGAGGGTTGAGTGTTGAATGTTAATTTTATTATAAATCTTTTCATTTAAGTTTTTACTGAATATATCTTTTACAATATTAAAATCAGTTTCGGTTATTATCTTATTATGGAGACCATTATAAATATTATTTGTATTTTTATTCTCTATAAGGCCTATATAAAGTTTATTTTTTAGTATCTTATAGAGTGTTCCACGATTAAACTCATTCCCACCAATATTATTACCTGTTTTTGAAGTGTAGATTTTTGTTTTAATATTATTTCTTTTTAGTTTATTTAATGTCTCAGCGATTGATCTGGTTTCAATAAATGTATTGAATATCAATTTTACCTGTTCTGCTTCGGTTTCATTTATAATTAGCTTCTTGTCAATTATATCATAGCCTAAAGCTGGAGTCCCGCCCGTCCACATTCCTTTTGATTTCTGCATGCGAATTTTATCTCTTATTCTGTCGCCTGTCATTTCTCGTTCAAACTGGGCGAATGAAAGTAATATATTAAGCATTAATTTACCCATGCTGTCATTGGTGTTAAAGTTTTGAGTGACGGAAACAAAAGAAGTTTTGTTTGTTTCAAATACTCCAGCCAATCTTGCAAAGTCCAACAATGAACGACTTAATCTATCAATCTTATAGACAACCACCATATCAATTTGGTTGTTCTGAATGTCTCGCATTAATTGTTTTAGGGCTGGTCTTTCAAGATTTCCACCGCTAAATCCACCGTCATCATATCTTTTATTAACTAGACACCAGCCCTCGTGCTGTTGGCTTTCTATGTATTTTTTGCAGCTGTCGTATTGATTATCAAGGGAATTATATTCTAGTTCTAGACCTTCTTCGCTTGATTTACGAGTATATATTGCACAGCGAACCTTCGGTTGTTGAAGGTTGAGTGTTGAAGGTTGAAAGTTATTTTTATTATTTAATTTTTTATTTTCGTTTATATTCATATTTTATTCTCTATTTTTGATTTATTTAACATTCAACACTCAACATTCAACAAGCATTTGCAACCATTTTCTTTTTGAGTTTAAAAAAAGCATATCCGCTCCATTGCGTTCCTGTAATTGATTTAGCTATTGCTGAAAGGCTGGTATAAAGTAATCCATTGTAGCTGAATTTATTATCGTCTACGATTTTGACTACATATTCTTTGTTTTTATGGGTTGTTTTTATGATGGAACCTGCAGGTGGTAGAATAACAATTTCTTTCATAGAATTCTTATCTTTGCTATTAACACCGGTATGGCTGTTCCAAGTTGCGATTGTTTTATGATTGCTAGCTTTCAGTCTTTCTTTTGCTATCTTATATGCAATGTCAACCTCTTCTTCAGATACCTCATCCTCTCCTGCAAGTAATTGTATTTTGTAGGCAAGCCCTTTTATTAGTGAATTCCGCTTAAATACTTTTGGGTTGCTTTTATAGAGCTCCAACCACTTCATTCTCAAATCTTCAGTAGATAGGTTATTTAGAGCGAATATTTGCTTTTTAATGTCTATCTTATAGTCAAATTCGTTTTTTGTTTTGATTTCCATTATTCTTCCTCCGATATTATTGTTTCTATTGTTTTATTTAAATGCTTAAAATCTATTCCTTCAGCTATATTGTTAAAATAGCTTTTCACATCTCCATTAATGAAATCTATTTTTATTAATTGTTTTTTTATTTTGTTCTGAACTTCTATCTCTTGAATACATATAAATTCTATAATACATTGGTATGGTATAAGTCTAAAGCAATCCGCTTCGTCAATTTCTATAAATGATTCCCGGTCAATACCTTTTTCATCAAGTAGGGTTTCAAGATATTTTTTCATAGTTTTGTTTGGGCTTTTATTTTCACTTTTTTTATTTGCATTTGTTTCCATTTTTTATTCCTTTTTTATTTATATTTTTATTAATAGAGGTTCATAAAACCTTTATTTTATAATAGCTCGCAGACACTGTAAGTCCAGTCGTTTTTGGAAAACCAACCACCAAACTATTCGTGATTTTCATTGGAATTTCCTTGTTTTTTGATCTCAGTTATTTGGGATTGAATAGTTTTGCAGTCAGAGGTTTTCCAGTTGTCTTTTGGTGCTTGATTATCTTTTAATATTTGGATATCTTTTGTTTTTTCTATTTCTTGTTTTTCTTTAGCCTCTTGTTTTTCCTGTTTTCTTAATTCAAGACGAATTATTCCCGTTGAAATAATATCAACTAGGTTGTCAAGGGAATTGATTTGATTTAATGGGTTTAAAGCGTCTTTATTCTCATTTATATCATTTGTCATTTTAGCATATTTTGTTATCTTATAAACTTTGCTGTCCATGAGATAAAAAAGTTGCTACCCCTAGAATTGAAAAAAATTAAAA
>CAZBNS010000010.1:0-27996 GCA_964493475.1 uncultured Rhizobiaceae bacterium
ATCTAGCCTGGTAATGACAGGACTATGACAGAATTGAGAGTTATTGAGTTGTTAGGTGGTAAGTCTAGTCTGGTAATGACAAGACTGCGGAGGGCTTCGTTTATTCTCGTGGTGTTGGGTTCGGAGACCCAACACCACGAAGTATGTCATTCCGTAGCTGGATTTTCTTAATGAATGAAATGAGTTTAGAAAACAAGGTTTAGGAGGGGTAAGGGACTTGCGAAGCAAGGCATTTGCAATCATCAGTGAGCGAAAGCGAACGATAAACCGAAGTTTGCCGAAGGAAAATCCTCATACGGAATCCAGAAATAAAAATAATAAAACAATAAGAAATCTTTATTTTGTTGTCTTTTTTCCTGGATTACGCAGGTCAAGATTTTGTAATACTCGCTTCGCTCATTAACAAAATCTAGCCTGGTAATGACAAAACTGCGGATGGGGGAGGCGGCTTCGCTCATTAACAAAATCTAGCCTGGTAATGACAGGGCTGGGATTGCTTAATTTATGTATTGCGGTTGAACGTTTTTTAAGTGTCTAAAGACGCTAATAAAACTATGCTTATTTTAGCCATTCATTCCTCGCTGGGAAAAACTACACCAGCAATGGCATGCTGAGAGGGGAAATGTTCACAGGACAAAGGGGAGCTACCATATTAAAAAATTGACAAAATGTAAATTAGCTTTAGACAGCATAACTTATTAATATCCATTAATTAAATATTTTAATTCATTATTATCTTCTTTATTTTCCTTTTTAGCCATTTTTTTATCAATATAATTTTGGTCTTGCGCTTTTGATAATGACAAAGCCACAAACTCTTGTTTTGTTTTTAATTGCGAAACTTTAATAATATCTTTATTATTTAAAATTTCACGATTTTTATCGATTAAATTCAAAATCCTTTCTGTTGAAGTTAAGTATGTTAATTCTATATTAAGCAGTGCCTTGTCTTTTTGCAATTTTTCTATTTTTTTATCTAATACGATTAAATCTTTTGAAATAATAAACATTTTATACCTTACATAAAACATTAATGTGGTAATAACTATTCCAGCTATTATGAGAAAATTTTGAAAATAAGATAAAAATTTTTTAAATTTTTTTAGCATTTCTTTAAAGCCCTCAATTTTGCGGATCTAGCTCTTACATTTTTTTCAATTTCTTCTTGGGTTGGAACTATTGCTTTTTTGGTTAATAATTCAAAATCAACAATATTTTCATTTTTGGAATATTTGTCTTTTTTTATTCCTTTATCAGTTTCTTTTTTAATAAAATCTTTGACAATTTTATCTTCTAAAGAATGAAAACTCACAACAATTAGCCTTCCATTCTTTTTTAATAGTTTTTTTGATAATTCTAAAATCTTTTTAAGCTCATCAAGTTCGCCATTAACTGCAATTCTAATAGCTTGGAATGTCTTTGTTGCTGGGTCTATTTTTCCTTCTCTTTTTGGATAAAAATATCTAACTATATCGGCCAATTCAAATGTAGTTTCTATAGGTTTTTCCTTTCTTTTTTCTACAATTTTTTTTGCTATGTGTCTACTTTTTACTTCATCTCCATAATTATAGATTATGTTGGCTAAATCTTCTTCGTTGCTATTATTTACAATTTCGTAAGCAGATAATTGATTGTTTCCCATCCTCATATCAAGTTTTGAATTTTTTTGAAACGAAAATCCTCTGTCTGCGTCGTCTATTTGCATTGATGAAACTCCAATATCTAAGACTATTCCGTCAAGTTTTCTGCCATTTAATATGGTTTCTACATCACTATATTTTATATTATGAAATTCAAATCTATCATTAAAATTTTGTTTTATTGCATCGGCGAATTTTTGAACAAATGGATCTCTATCAAGCCCTATAACATTGCAATTTGCGCTTTCTAATATCTTGTTTGTATAACCGCCCGCACCAAAAGTGCAGTCAACATACAATTCTTTATCGCATGGCTTCAAGTATTGAATAACTTCATTTAACATTACTGGAACATGATTTTCACAATTTTTCATTTTTTATACTTGACATTATTAAAAACACCCAATAGAATTAATTCAGCGGTAAAGCTAAGTTAGAACTCCCAAAAACTAACTAATTCTCCCAAATTTGTTTTACCGCCCTTTTTATTTCCCCAAATTACAACCGCCCTTATTGAGAAGCTTTTTTAACTGAAAACGGTGTATTTTTAATCTGCTCTTTGGCTTTTTTCAAATACTCTTCAAATTTTTTAGGTTCCCATACCTCAAAAATCTGTCCCTTTCCAACAAACACAGCTTTATCCGCTATATTAGCAAATTCCATTAAATTCTTTGGTAAAATTACTCTACCATCAGAGTCAAATGGCAATTGCGCTGAACCACCCAATATTACGGTAGCAAAAGCGTCTCTATCTCTAGAAAGCTGATCCAAATCATCAATTGTTTCGCTAAGTTTTTGTATTCTTTCAATACTGCAACCTTCTATACAACCATTAATCGATGACTGATACAACACTATTCCAGAAAAATCTTTACCCTGCAACATAGAACGAAATTGAGAAGGAACAGAAACTCTTCCTTTTATATCTACTTTATTTTCAAATGTTGATAAAAATAATGCCATACTCAATTTTTCTTTATTGCTTTTATAAAATACTTTTTATGGTATTTTATGGTATATTATGGTTTTAAAATAATTTTTATGGAAAGTCAAGCAATTTTATAAGATTATTTAACAATCGTGCGATTTGAGGTTGGGGGATTAATTTTTCTTTATTGCTGCAATATTTTGTGATTTGAGTTTAATATGTTTTGGGTTTTTTTATAGTAATTTAGAATTTTGTTGCAATATAATATATCTGAATACTAATTGCAACATCGCTTGGATTCCCATATTCGCAGGAATGACATCCGCACTAGTATTTCTGTAATTCCTGCGAAGGCTGGAATCCAGTATAAATATTATATATTATTATTATTGATTAATACTTTCTATAAAGGCGTTTGAGAGAGTGCTTGTTTTGTGTTGTGATTGATTTTTGTGTAATTTTTTCGATTATTTCTTAATTAAAGCTTGATTTTTAAATTATTTGTTATAGACTAAAAACCGCAATTGCCAATAAAGAGGCTTAATTGTTGGTGTGATGTGCAGAAATGCACCTCTCGCAGTTTTTTATGTTAGTTCATTTTGTGAACTAATTTTATTAAGGTAATGTTTTTAAAATGAAGAAAAAAGAAGGTATTAAAATAACTTTGAAAGCTTTTGATAGTAATATACTTGATCAGGCTGCTCAAGAAATTATTGGTACTGTTAAGAGAACTGGGGCTACTGTTAAGGGTCCGATTCCTTTGCCTACTAATATCAAGAAGTTCACGGTTATTAGGTCTCCTCACATCTATAAGAGAAGTATGGAGCAATTTGAAATCAGGTCTATTAAAAGATTGTTGATTATTATTCCTACACCACAAACTGTAAATGCTCTTATGAGTTTGAATTTGTCAGCGGGTGTTGATATTAAAATTGCACTAAATGGGGTAAATGAATAATGTTAGGTTTAGTTGGTAAAAAGATAGGAATGAGTAGAATCTACGATAAGGATGGCGCTGTTGTTCCTGTTACGCTTATACAACTCTATGAGTGCTGTGTGAGTGCTGTAAATTCTTTGGAAGATAAGGATTATGTTAATGTTGTTTTGTCTTATGATAAGCCAAGAAAAGCTGAAAGAGATTTGAATAAGTCTATTTTGGGTATTTATAAGAAGAAAAATTTGGAGCCTTATTCTAAAATGATGACTGTTAGAATGTCTAAGGATAAGACTTTTAATGTTGGCGATATTTTGAAGGCTGATTTTTTGAAAGATACTCAGTTGGTTGATATTGTTGGAATTAGTAAGGGTAAGGGATTTGCCGGTGGTATGAAGAGATGGAATTTTAGGGGACTTGAGGCTACTCATGGTGTTTCGGTTTCTCATAGGTCTATTGGTTCTACTGGTAATAGAATGAGTCCTGCTAAGGTGTTTAAGAATAAAAAAATGCCTGGACATTTGGGTGATGAACAAGTTACGGTTAAAAATTTGAAAGTTGTTGATGTTGATCCAACTGATAATCTTATTTGTGTTAAAGGTGCTATCCCTGGTTTTAAAGGCAGAGATGTTTTAATAAAAGCAGCTAAGAGGAGATAGAAATGAAAGTAAAATTTTTAAATTTGGGTGATTTGAAGATATCTGAAAAGGATTTGGATGTTGTTGCTGAAAGTATTGCTGATAATCATGATTTGATTGCGTCGGTTGTTAAATATCAATTAGCTAATAGGAGAGGTTTTTCAACTGCAAAAACAAAAAGTATTGGTGAGATTGCTTTGACTGATAAGAAGCCTCGTGCTCAAAAGCATACTGGTCAAGCTAGACAAGGTTCTTTGAAAGGTGCGCAGTTTGTTGGTGGTGCTAAAGCTCATGGTCCTAAGCCTAGAGATTATTCTTATGATTTGCCTAAAAAGATGATTAAGAGAGCATTGACAATTGTTTTGAAAGATAAATTGGTTAATGATAAGGTGTATGTGATTGAGGGGTTGGATAAGTTGTCAATTGGAACTAATGAATTGAATAAAAAGTTTGTTAGTAAGGGTATTACAAAACCTTTGATTTCATGTCAGGATAAGGTTGAGAATTTTTCTAAATCAGTTAGAAATATTAAAGGTGTTAAGTTATTGGATGCGTGTGCGTTAAATGTTTATGATTTGATGAACCACGACTTCTTATTGCTTGATAAGCCTGCTTATGAGAAAGTAATAAAAGAGGTATTATAATGAGATTAGGAAAGGAGTTTGATATTTTAAAGGGAATTCTTAATACTGAAAAGACTTCAAGATCTATTGCTGATAATAAATATTGTTTTCAAGTTAATGCTGATGCAAATAAAGATGATGTTAAATTGGCTGTTGAAAAAATTTTTGGCGTTGAAGTAAAAAGTGTTAATATTCTTAATACGGAAGGTAAAGTAAAAAGATTTAAGGGAACTAAAGGAAAAAGAAGTTCTATTAAAAAAGCTGTCGTTACTATAAAAAAGGGACAGGATATTAATTTGGGAAAATTGGAGTAAGATATGGCTATAAAGAGTTATAATCCAACTACGCCTAGTCAAAGAGGGTTGATTTCTATTGATAGAAGTGGACTTTGGAAGGGTTCTCCTTTGAAAATTTTGACTGAGTCTTATAGAGATGTGGCTGGTAGAAATAACAAAGGACAAATTACTGTTAGAAGAAGAGGTGGCGGTCATAAAAAAGCTTATAGAGTTATTGATTTTAAGAGAAATAAGTTTGATGTAGTTGCTACTGTTGAAAGGATTGAATACGATCCTAATAGAACGGCATTTATTGCATTGATTAAATATGATGATGGAATGTTTTCATATATTATTGCGCCTAATAAATTGCAAATTGGAGATAAAATCTGCTCTTCTAAAAAATTGTTGGATATTAAACCAGGTAATACAATGCCTATGTCGGTTATACCGATTGGTACTTTGATTCACAATGTTGAAACAAAATCTGGTGCAGGTGCTGTAATTGCTAGAAGTGCTGGTTCTTTTACTCAATTAGCTGGAAAAGATAATGGTTATGCTATTTTAAAGTTGCAGTCAGGTGAAATCAAGAGATTTCCATTAGATTGTCTTGCTACGATTGGAACTGTATCTAATGCTGATAATAAAAATATCACAATTGGAAAGGCTGGTAGATCTAGATGGCTGGGTATTAGACCGCACGTTAGAGGTGAGGCTATGAATCCAGTTGATCACCCACATGGTGGTAGAACAAGAGGTGGTAGAATTCCTGTTTCTCCAACTGGTGTATGTGCAAGAGGTGGTAGAACTAGAAAGAAAAATAAAGTTTCCAATAAATTAATTATTAAAAGTCGTCATAAATAAAAGAGGTTAAATATGCCAAGATCAGTTTGGAAGATTCCGTTTGTAGATGGTTATTTGTTAAAAAAAGCTAAGGCTATGAATGAGTCTACTAAAAAAAATATTATAAAAACATGGTCAAGAAGATCCACTATTGTTCCGCAGTTTGTTGGTTTGACATTTAGTGTTTATAATGGTAGAAAATTTGTTTCAGTTTTAGTGAGTGAAGGTATGGTTGGACATAAATTTGGTGAGTTTGCTCCTACTAGAACTTTCTATGGGCACGCTGGAAACAAGAAAGCTGCCACTACTACCGCTACTAATAAGTAATGATGGAGATAGAAATGAAAAAAGAAAGTGTTATGAAAAAAACTGCTGAAGCTAGGTTGAAATCTGTTAAGATTAGTCCTACAAAGTTGAGTGCACTTGCTAGAAGTATTCAAGGCATGCCTGTAAACAAGGCAAGTATGGCTTTGACTTTTTCAAGAAAATCTATTGCAACTGAATTAAATAAATTATTGAAATCGGCTATGGCAAATGCTGAGAATAATCATGGTTTAGATATAGATAATTTGTTAATTGAAAGGATAGATGTTGGCAAGTCAATGGTTATGAAAAGATTTAAAGCTAGGGCTAAGGGTAGGGGATGTAAAATATTAAAGCCTTTTAGTAATATTAGAATAGTTTTAATTGAAAAAGGAGAATAAATGGGACAGAAAGTAAATCCAACAGGTTTTAGAATTTTAAATAATCATCAATGGGCGTCTGTTTGGTTTGATGATAATAAGTTTGCTGAAAATCTTATAAAAGATGTAAAAATTCGAAGTTATATAATGAATGACTATAGTGATTGTGCTATTAGTAAAGTAATTATAGAAAGAACTGGTAATAGAACAAGTGTTATTATTAAAACAGCAAAGCCGGGTATTCTAATTGGCAAGAAAGGTGCTGATATTGAAAAAATTAAAGCGCAAATTAAAAAATTCGGTGAAAATGATGTTAATGTAAAAATTACTGAAGTTGATAAGCCTGATATAGATGCGCAAGTTGTTGCTACAAGCATTGCAAAACAAGTTGAAAATAGAGCTTCTTATAGAAGAGTTATTAAGAAAGTTATGCAAACTGCCATGAGATTTGGTATTAAAGGCATTAAAGTTAAAATTGGCGGAAGATTGAATGGAGCTGAGATTGCAAGGGCTGAGACATATAAAGAGGGGTCTGTTCCTTTGCATACTTTAAAAGCTGATATTGATTATGCTACGGCTGAAGCAAATACAATGATGGGAAAGATTGGAATTAAAGTTTGGATTTGTAAAAAATAGTAAATTATTTTTTTAAAAAGATTGACTTTAATTAATTAATATATATTTTTATTATACTAGTAAAAGAGAGGAAAGAGAAATGTTGTTGCCTAATAAGACAAAATATAGGAAAGCACAGAAAGGTGGAAAAAAGATAACGGGTGTAGCTAATTCCGGTTGTCAAGTGGCTTTTGGTCTGTATGGATTAAAAGCATTGTCTTCTGGTAGATTGAGAGCTAATCAACTTGAAGCTACAAGAAGGTGTATTTCTAAGAATTTGAAAAGAGATGGTAAATTATGGATTAGAGTTTTTCCACAAATACCAGTTTCTAGTAAGCCTGCTGAAGTAAGAATGGGTAGTGGTAAAGGTGGTGTAAGTTATTGGATGTGTAGGGTTAGACCTGGTTTAATGCTATTTGAAGTAGATGGTGTTTCTGAGGATGTTGCTATGACAGCTCTATTAAAAGCTTCTGCTAAATTACCTTTTCAAACTAAGGTTGTTAAAAGAATTTAATTAGAGAGAAGAATATGAGTGAAATTAAAAATAATATTTTAGAATTAAAGAAAAAGCTTTTAAATCTTAGGATTAAAAATGCTAATGGTGATTTGAAGAATGTTTCGGAAATCAAGAAGACAAAGAAGCAAATTGCAAGATTATTCACTAAAATGAAAGCAGGAGAGTAAAATGTCAGGAAGAATTTTACAAGTTAAGATAATTAATAAAGCGGGTGATAAAACTGTTGTTGGATTACATACTTTTTTGAAAAAGCATCCTATTTATGAAAAATATGTTAAAAAACAGAAAAAATATATGATTCATGATGAAAATAATACAGTGAATGTTGGAGATGAGGTTAAGATTATGGAATCTAAACCTTTGTCTAAGAGAAAGTCATGGATTATTGTTAATAATGAAAAAGCAGGGGAAAAGTAAAATGATTCAAATGGAAACATTGTTGAATGTTGCTGATAATTCTGGTGCTAGAAGTGCTAAGTGTATAAAAGTGCTTGGCGGTTCTAAGAGGATGTCTAGTAATGTTGGAGATATTATTGTACTGGCGGTTCAGAGTATTATTCCTGGTGCTAAGGTTAAGAAAGGTGAAGTTGTTAAAGGTGTGATTGTTAGAACTAAAAAAGAAATCACTAGACCTGATGGTAGTACTGTTAGATTTGATGATAATGCAGTTGTTTTAATTGGAACTGATAATATGCCTATTGGAACTAGAGTTTCTGGACCTATTGCTAGAGAACTCAGAGCTGGTAATTTTATGAAGATATTGTCTTTAGCTGAGGAGGTTTTGTAATGGCTAGTAAATTGAGAAAAGGTGATTCAGTTATTGTTATAGCTGGAAAAGACAAGGGAAAAACTGGAGAAATATTAAAAGTTATCTCTGATGAGTCAAGAGTTCTTGTAAGCGGGGTAAATATGGCTACTGTTCATAAAAAACCGACTGCTCAAACTCCGGGACAAAGAGTGAAAGAAGAAAAACCTATACATGTTTCAAATGTTGCTTATGCAGAAAATGGAAAACCAGTTAAAGTTGGTTTTAAAGTTGAAGATGGTAAAAAGGTTAGATTTTCCAAGAAAAGTAAAAATAAAATAGGTTAATATCATGTCGTTTGTAAAAGAAAAATATAAAGAAGTTGCAAAGAATCTAAAGGCTAAATTTGGTTATAAGAATGCTTTGGAAATTCCTAGGCTTGATAAAGTTTGTTTGAATGTGGCTTTTAAAAGTGCTGATGTTGATAATAATTTTTTGACTTATGTTGTTAATCAATTGAGCGCTATTGCTGGACAGAAAGCTGTTTTAGTTAAGGCAAAAAAATCAATATCTACCTTTAAGTTAAGAGAAGGTATGTCAATTGCTTGTAGAGTTACCTTGAGAAAGGATAAAATGTATGAATTTTTGGATAGGCTATTGTTTGTGGCTCTTCCTAGAATTAAAGATTTTAGAGGATTATCAGGTAATGCTTTCAACCAAAGCGGACATTACAGTTTTGGTATTAAAGAGCATACTATTTTTCCAGAAGTTGAGCTTGATAAAGCTTACAAAGTATTTGGAATTGATATAAATGTTATTACAACTGCTAAAAATAAAGAAGAGTGTAAAGCTTTATTGAGTGGTTTGATGTTTCCAATTAAATAATATAATAAAGAAAAAATATGGCAAAAGTAAGTGCGGTAAATAAAAATAATAAAAGAAAAAAGATGGCTACTAATCAAAAAGCTTCCAGAGAAGCATTGAAAAGTATAGCTAGTGATAAAAGTAGGAGTTTTGAAGAAAGATTTGACGCTATGGTTAAATTGTCTGAAAAACCAAGAAATTCTTCAAAGGTTAGAATTAAAAATAGATGCTCCTTAACGGGAAGACCTAGAGGTTATCATGGTTTTTTTGGTGTTTCAAGAGTTATGTTAAGAGAATTAGCGTCTTCTGGATTAATTCCTGGGTTAAAAAAATCAAGTTGGTAGAAATATGGCAAATCATGCAGTATCTGAGTTAGTTTGTTTGTTAAAGAATGGACAATTAGCAAAAAAGAGTGTTGTTGTTTCTCCTTTTTCAAAAATGAAACAATCTATTTTAAATATACTTCAAAGAGAAGGTTATATTAAAGGGTTTAGTGTTGCAAAAGGTGAGTCTTTTGATCAATTGGAGATTGAATTATCTTATCATAATGGTGAACCAGTTATAAAGGAAATAGAAATTATATCTAAACCTGGAAAGAGAAAATACGTAGGTGTTAATGATATTCCCGTTGTTTATAATGGTTTAGGAATGATTGTTTTATCTACGCCCAAAGGTATTTTAAGTGATATTGATGCTAAAAATACCAATGTTGGTGGTGAACTTTTATTAAAAATATTCTAGGAGAAAAAATGTCAAGAATAGGTAAGTTGCCGATTGTAGTTCCTAATGATATAAAAGTTGAATTAAAGGGTAATATTGTTAAATTAACAAAAGGTTCTATTGTAAAACAATATGACTGTGGCGACAAGGTTGTTGCTAAATTTGAAAATGGAAAAATAAGCGTTTCTCCGAAAAGCGAGTTAGATAAAAATGAAGTTTCAAACTTTTATGGATTACATAGAAATAATCTAGCAAATATTGTTAAAGGCTTGATTGAACCATTTAGTATTACATTGGAAATCAATGGTGTTGGTTTTAAGGCTGCTGTCGTTAAGAGCAATTTAATTTTAACTTTGGGTTATAGCCACGATATAGCGTTTGCTTTACCAAGTAATGTTGCAGCAAAAGTTGATGCGAACCAAATAACATTGAGTTCTGATGACAAACAATTGCTTGGACAAATTGCTTCTGAAATTATCTTTTTAAGAAAAACTGAGCCTTATAAAGGCAAAGGTGTTAAGATTTTAGGTAAAGCAGTTTTGAGAAAAGAAGGTAAAAAGAAATAATAGGGGAAAATATGATTAAAGGTTTTGAAAAAAGAAAAATCAGAAATACTTTACAAGTAAGAAAAAACAATAAAAGTAGAAATAATATTTTAACTGTTTTTAGAAGTAATAAAAATATTTATGCTCAAATTATAGATTTGAGTGGAAATGTTTTAGTATCAGTTGGTTCAAGTGGTAAGGAAATGGAAAAATCTTTAGCTAAGAAAACTGGTCAAGAAATTGCGGCTATAATTGGTGAGACTTTAGGAAAAAAAGCTCTTGAGAATAATATTAAAGAAGTTGTATTCAATAGAGGTCCTTATATGTATATTGGAAGAGTTAAAGCTTTAGCTGATGGAGCTAGAAAAGCAGGTTTAGTATTTTAATAAAGGAAGGTTAAATGTTAAATATAAATAAAGAAAATTCATTAGTTGAAAAGCTTATTAGCATTAATAAGTGTACTAAGGTTGTGAGCGGTGGTAAGAATTTATCTTTTGCTGCACTGGTTGTTGTTGGAGATAAAAAAGGCAAAGTTAATTTTGGTATTGGCAAAGCTAGAGAGGTTGCTGACGCTAGAACTAAAGCTTTTACAAACGCTAAGAAAATTTTGAAAAAAGTTCCTTTGAAAGAAAGCAGAACTGTTCATCATGATTGTGAGGGTAATTTTGGTGCTTGCAAGGTGATTATAAGAACTGCGCCTTCTGGAACTGGTGTTATTTCTGGTGGAGTTATGCGAAATATTTTTGAATGCTTGGGTGTTAAGGATGTTGTTGCAAAATCAGTTGGAAGTAATAATCCTTATAATGTTGTTATGGCTACTTTTAATGCATTGTTGAATATTAATTCTCCAAAAAATGTTGCTGAAAGAAGAGGAAAAAACATTAATGAGGTTATTAAGAGAAGAAATTTCTTGATGAATGTTGTTGTTAACAATGAGGAAGAAGGTAAATAATATGTTGATGGCTTTTGATAAAATGGATGGAAAAGATATTATTGTTATACAAATAAAAAGTGAGTTTGGATATAAAAAAGATCAACAGCAAACATTGAGGGGTTTAGGATTAAGAGGTATTAATACGCAGTCCGAATTGAAATGCACTAAAGTTATTTATGGCATGCTTTACAAGGTTAAACACTTAATAGATGTAAAAATTAAATAGGAGATAAAATGAATTTGAATGAGTTAGAAACAGTTGCTAACGTTGGAAAAAAGAGATTGGGAAGGGGTATTGGATCTGGTAAAGGCAAGACATCTGGAAAAGGCCATAAAGGTCAAAAAGCTAGATCTGGAAGAGGAAATTTAAGACCGGGTTTTGAAGGCGGACAAACTCCTATTTATAGAAGACTACCAAAGCATGGATTCAAGCATCACACAACTATAGTTGAAGAAATTTTAACAACCGATGTAGTTTGCAGTTTGATTGAATCTGGTAAATTAACTACAGAAATTACTAAAAAACAGTTAATTGATTTGAAATTGATTAGTGATGGTGCTGTGGTAAAATTGCTTGCTGGTAAAAAAGAAGTAAAAACTCCGTTTAAAATTGAAGTTGACAAAGCGTCAGAAAAAGTTAAAAAATTCTTAAAATAAAATGACACAAGAATTAAAAAATAAAATTTTATATACTATAGCACTGTTAGTTCTTTATAGGCTTGGTACATTTATATTTTTGCCGGGAATTAATGGCAGTGTGATCGCAGAGTTTTTTAACAGCGATACCGCTTCTGTGTTTAATTTATTAAATATGTTTTCTGGTGGTGCTTTTGCAAGAATGAGTATTTTTGCATTAAATATCATGCCATATATTACCGCTTCTATTATTATTCAATTGATGTCATCTGTTTATAAGGGCTTGGAAGAACTTAGAAAAGAAGGTGAGTACGGCAGAAGAAAAATGAACCAATATACCAAATATTTAACTTTGGCTTTGGGTATTTTTCAAGCGGCAGGTATATATTTTGCGTTCTCCAATTTAGAAACGTCGGCTTTCATTAGTAATTCTAGGATATTTTTATGGACTACTGTTTTTACATTGGTTGCTGGAACTATGATTTTAATGTGGCTAGGCGATAAAATTACTCAAAATGGTATTGGAAATGGGGTTTCTTTAATAATTTTTGTTGGAATTATTGCTGAGTTGCCGAGAAGTTTTGCTCAAATTTTTGACTTATCAAAAAGAGGAGCATATTCATTTGTGTTCTTATTGTTAGTTTTAGTTATTTTTGTTGGATTGATTTTATTTATAGTATTTATGGAAAAATCAACTAGAAATATTAAAATTCAATATCCAAATAGGGGACTAATGAAATCTAATGGTGTTAAGGAAGATAACTCTCACATACCGTTGAAAACAAATATGTCTGGTGTTATTCCGCCTATTTTTGCCAGTTCAATTTTAATGTTTCCGTTTGCTATTTCTAAAATGTTTCAAGGCGAATGGGGAACTAAAATTTCGGCTTTAGTTTCAAAGGGAAATTTATTATATGTAATTTTGTTTTCGGCTTTAATCGTATTTTTCTGTTATTTTTATTCATTTGTGGTGTTTAATACAGAAAATGTGGCTGATAATTTAAAGAAAAATAATTGTTTCATTGCAGGTATTAGGCCGGGCAGTGCGACTAAGGAATATTTAGAATATGTTGTAAATAGAATTACGCTTATTGGCGCTATTTATTTGTGCTGTGTTTGTTTGATTCCGGAAGTACTTGTTTCAAAGTATAATTTGCCTTTAAGTATTGGGGGAACAGGGTTATTAATTGTTATAAATGTCGTTATTGATCTAATTACACAAATTCAGTCATTCACATTTAGTACAAAGTATGCTACAATGAATAAGCAAAGAAGGATTAGGGTCAGATAATGAAAGATATAATAGTTTTATTAGGTGTTCAAGGATCAGGTAAAGGAACACAAGCTAAGGTTTTGGGTAAGGAATTTGGTTTTGATGTTGTTTCTACTGGAGATCTTTTAAGAAAAAAAATTGATCAAGGGGGGAAAGTTGGCGAAGATGTATCTTCGTTGATTAATGAAGGAAATTTAGTTTCCGATGAATTGATTTTCAAGTTTTTGAAAATGGAAATAGAGAATAGTTCTGCAAAGGGTCTTGTTATTGATGGTTTTCCACGAACTCTTAAACAAGCCGAAATGCTGTCTGAATATTCTAAACAATACGGTCTTAGAATTAAGAAAGTTTTTTTGATTAATTTGGATAGAGAGGAAGTCATAAAAAGGATAACTTCAAGAGTTAGTTGCGGAACGTGTGGAGCAGTCTACAGTCTTTTATTGCATAAGCCAAAGGTTGATGGCGTATGTGATGTTTGTCAATCTAAATTGGTTGTTAGAACTGATGATCTTAAGACTGAGGCGATAAACAAAAGGGTAGATATTTTTGAAAAAAACATCAAAGATATAATATCGTTTTATGAAAAAAAAAGCTTGATTTTTTTTGTGGATGGTTTAAAAGATGTTAATACTATTAGCCGTGAAATAATTAAAGCTTTAAATAGTGATAATGGGTTATAAATAACAAAAAAGAGGTAGTAATTTGGCTAGAATAGCGGGTGTGAATATACCAACAAATAAAAGATTTGTGATAGCTTTGACTTATATATATGGAATAGGCAGATCTAGAGCTGAAATGATTTGTAAACAGTTGGGAATTAATACTCTTCTGAGAACTCATGAAGTTGATGAGGATACGTTAAAAAGAGTTAGGGATTTTATAGCAGCTCAAGCTGAAAAAGAAGCTGATTCTGATGGCTCTCAAGTTTTGCTTATAGAAGGTGATTTGAGAAGAAAAGTTCAAAATTCAGTTAAAAGATTAATTGATTTGGGATGTTATAGAGGTATTAGACATGTTAAAAAATTGCCAGTTAGAGGACAAAGGACTCATACAAATGCTAGAACTAAAAGGGGAAGAGCAATTGCGGTAGCTGGTAAGAAACAAGCGCCAACTAAAAAATAATATTGGTATATAAATATGAAAAAAGCAATTGGAATTAAAAAAAGTGTAGTTAGTAAAAAGAAGAGAAATATCTTAATGGGTTTGATTTCTATTCAAGCTACTTTTAACAATACAATAATTTCTGTATCTGATTTACAGGGAAATGTTATTTCTTGGTCTTCAGCTGGAAAAATGGGATTTAAAGGTTCTAAAAAATCAACTCCTTATGCGGCACAGACGGCCACAACTGATGCTGTTGAAAGAGCTAAAGAATATGGATTACAAACTGCTAAGGTTCAATTAGTTGGGCCAGGCGTTGGTAGAGAAGCTTCATTGAGAGTTTTACAAGGAAGTAATATTGTTATTACAAGCATTGAGGATATGACTTATCATCCACATAATGGATGTAGGGCTCCAAAAAGAAGAAGAAATTAATTATTATTTAATATTAAAAAGTAAAAGATATGGCTATTTTGCAGGAGAACTGGAAGGATATGATAAAGACTTCCGACATAGAAATAAAAGAGAAGAGTAAAAAAGAGGCGACGCTTATAATTCAGCCATTGGAAAAAGGCTATGGATTAACTTTAGGCAATGCTTTAAGAAGAATTCTTTTAACTTCAATAAGAGGATTTGCCGTTACGTCTATAAAAATAGATGGTGTTTTTCACGAATATGATACAATACCGGGAGTTAGAGAGGATGTTTATGATATTATTATGAATATAAAATCTTTATTGATTAATAAAGAAGTATCAGCTCCATCAAAATTATTTTTAAAAGCAAATAAGAAGGGTGAAGTTCTTGCTGAAAGTATAAAGTGTGAAGGTAGCGCTGAAATTTTGAATAAAGACTTAGTAATTTGTCATATAGAGAAAGATGGTGTTGAAGTTAATATCGAAATGACAGTTGAGCATGGCGTTGGTTATAGGCAAGCGGCTTTCCATGATGAAAAAAAGGCTTTAGGTACAATTTACATTGATAGTGTTTTTAGTCCTGTTAGAAGAGTTGTATATAAAGTTAGCAATGCCAGAGTTGGACAAAAAGTTGACTATGATAAATTAGAATTGACAGTTGAAACTAATGGAACTATTTCACCAGCTGATAGCGTTGCATTGGCTGCAAAAATTTTGCAAACCCAATTAAATATATTTATAAATTTTGATGCAAACATTGAAAACGATTCAGAAAAATCTGATATAAACGGTGGTGAAATTAATCCTATTTTATTAAAGAAGATTGATGAGATGGAACTTTCAGTTAGATCTTACAATTGTTTAAAAATGGAAAATATAAATTTGATAGGAGATTTGGTTACAAAAACTGAGGCAGAGATGTTAAAATTACCAAATTTTGGTAGGAAATCTTTAAATGAATTAAAAGACAATTTGAAAGCTCTTAATTTAAGCTTTGGAATGCAAGTTAATAATTGGCCATCATCACCAGCTAAAAGTAGTGATGGCAAAGAGACTTTTAAGAAGAGAAAAAATGGTGTTAAATAAAAGAAAGGTATAGAAATGAGACACGGGATGAGTGGTAGAAAATTAAATAGAACGAGTTCGCATAGAGGAGCTTTATTGGCAAATTTAGCTAATTCTTTGTTAAAGCATGAGCAGATAAAGACAACTTTACCAAAAGCAAAAGAGTTAAAGCCTTTTGTTGAAAAAATGATAACTCTTGGTAAAAATAATGATTTACACCATAGAAGACAAGCTATTTCCATTTTACAAGATTTGGAAGTTGTTGAAAAATTGTTTTCCGATCTTTCAAAAAGATATGAAAAAAGAAATGGTGGATATACTAGAATTATGAAATTCGGTTTTAGAAGTGGAGATTCCGCTCCTATGGCTATCATTGAATTAGTAGATAGAGTTGATGTAATTCAAGAATCAAATAATTAATTTTAAATGGGTAAGAAAATGAATTTATTAAATAAATTTAATGAAGCTAAGTCAAAAAAAACTGCTGAAAATAAGAAAAAATATACTGAATTTGATGTTGGTGATAGTATAGCTGTCGCATACAGAATTTCTGAAGGTACAAATACTAGACTTCAAAGTTTTGAGGGTGTCGTTATCGCAAAAAGCAAGCAGCCTAACCACTATGATGCAAGTTTTGTTGTTAGAAAAATAAGTCATGAAATTGGGGTTGAAAGAAAATTTTTATTTCATTCTCCATTAGTAGAAGAAATCAATTTTATTAGAAAGGGAACTGTAAAAAGATCCAAGCTTTATTATTTAAGAGATTTAAAAGGTAAAGCTACAAGAATTAAGGAAAATTTAAAATTTAAATCTAAAAAAGTTGCAGAATAAATAATTTTATACAATTAGTGTATTCTAAATAAAAATTCACCGATTTAGTTGGTGATTTTTGTTTTGTTAATTATTCTGTAGTTCTTATTTATTTGTTGGTGTTCTTATATTTATTATAGTCTCCCTTTATTATTCGGTAAGGCTTAGCGAAGTCAAATATTATTGAGCAAAAAGATGAATTATATAACAAATAAAATACCCTTATATTTTAGAATTATAAAATCTTGGAAAAACAAACTTATATTAAAATAAATTTTGACATTAGAATCCAATCACTAAATCTTGCTATTAAAATATTTTACTCTTATAAAATATGCTACTGACTTTATGCCAAAGCAATAAAATGGAAAATTAATAAATTTTTATACTCCCGTCTTTTATTTATAAAATTAGTTTTTTTATTGGCTAAGAATTTTAAGTATATATGAATATAATAAAAAATATTTTTAAAGAAAAGAAATCTGATAGAAAAATAAATGAAATTAAATCTTTTTACCAACCGCTTGGAAAGGCAATTTGGTCTGATAGAAATTACGAAATGTTTTCAAGAGAGGGTTATATAAAAAATGTTGTCGGCTATAAATGCATTTCAATGCTGGCAAGAAATGCCAGTTCTATCCAGTTTTTGCTATATAATAAAAAAACTAACGAGGAGATAAAAAATCATCCGCTAATTGATTTGTTGAATAATCCAAATCCAATGCAAAACAGAATTGAATTTTTTGAAGCGTTGCATTCTTATAAGTTAATTTCTGGAAATAGTTTTGTAAAAGCAGTATTTTTAAGAAGTGAAAATTTCAAAAATCCAAAAGAATTATTTATTTTAAGGCCAGACAGAATGACTATAATAGCTGGAAACTCTGGCATTCCAGTAGGATATGAATATAGAGTTAACAATTCTAAAACAATGTTTTATGTAGATAAATTAACTGGTAAGTCCGAAATTTTACATGTTAAAAATTTCAATCCAGTTAATGATTGGTATGGTTTATCACCTGTTGAGGCCGCTAGTTATGCTATAGATCAACATAATGAATCTTCAAAATGGAATCAAGCAATGCTGCAAAATGGAGCAAAACCAAGCGGAGCTTTAATTGTAAAAGGTGAGGGAGATAATTCGGCCTTTTTGAGCGACGATCAATTTGACAGGCTGAAAAGGCAGTTAAATGAAGAATTTTCAGGAAGTGAGAACGTAGGAAAACCATTATTATTAGAAGGTGGTTTGGAATGGAAAGAAATGAGCTTAAGTCCTGCAGATATGGATTTTTTGGATTCAAAACATTCTTGCGCTAGAGATATAGCAATGGCTTTTGGTGTCCCATCCCAATTGCTCGGAATTCCCGGTGATAATACTTATAATAATTTAGCGGAAGCTAGATTGGCAATGTGGGAAGAAACTATTTTGCCGATGGTTGACAATATTTTGATTTCTCTCAACAATTGGCTAGTTCCAATGTTTGATGAAGACATTGAGTTATATTATGAAAAAGATTCTATTTCCGCTTTATCATCAAAACAAGAAAGTTTTTGGAACAAAATAGCTAATGCTGACTTTTTAAGCAATGAAGAAAAAAAGAAATTGCTAGATATGTGATCTGCTAGCATGACTTTCACAAGGCTTTTATCTACTAAGATGACTTTGCACAAGAGCTTTTATCGCACATTGTGTAGCTATGCTAGCCCATAAAATCCTATCCAAATCACATTGCTCTCTTTTTAATGGAGTTTCTGCCGCCACTGATACCTGTTTGTTAAAAACCTGGAAAACTCCAGGTTTCAATTCTGTATATTCTCTTTCATGCAATCCTTGATATATTACAGTTCCTAAATTATAGGCAAAATCACTAGCTCTTTGAATTTCCATAAAAATTCTCTTACATTCTGCATACGGTATAGGTTTTGGTATTATTTGCTCAACTTCTCTATATCCCAAAAATTCCATTAATTTATTAAAATTATCTTGTTTTAGACCTTCACTTTTAATTATATTTAATGTTTCTTTTAAATTAATAAAGCTGCTTTTTAACTCTTCTGTAATTTTAAAAGTATCTCCAAACCTATCTACCAACTCCGCAATAAAAGCTATCTGTATTTTGATGCAATTTAATTTTATTTCATTTGCAATTTCCGGATTCTTCAATACTAAAGGCAAAAATTGAAGTGAATATTTTATATTTCGAGGATAAGAATTAAATATAACTTCTTTGGTAAAACTCGTTAAGTTCGGCCTTAAATATAATAAACTAGTCTCTAATTTTTCTAAAAATTGTATAATATGGTTTCCTTCCAACAGAAAAGCCATTAAAATATTTTTTATAACTTCTTTAGTTTCTAAATGTTCAATCCTTTTATCTTCAATGGAGTTTAAGAACAAACTTATCATAATTTGCGCCCCTTTATCATCTTGAAGCCCCTTATAAAGTTCTGCCAAAACTTTTTTATACCCAAGTCCTTCTAGTGTCTGAGCTAGTTCATTTTTCGAACCTACTGATATATCGCCAAATGGCATTTCACAAATATCATGAAATAATGCTCCAAAAACATATTTTTCTGGCAGATTCATTATTTTAGCAATCATTGCAACGGCAATTAGATGATTTACTAAAAATGATTGCCTACCAACTGTTGTTTCTTGTCCATCCCATCTAAGTCTTCTAATACTAAAAATTTTTAAAAAATAATTTTTTAAAAATTCATTACTTTCTATTATAATGGCAGTTTGTTCTGAAAGAAATATTCTTATTATTTTTATATCGAAATCTATTATTTCCATTTTAGAAAATTATATTGTGTGTTATATAATATATCTTTTTTGCAATATTAGTCAATTTATTTTTTTCTTGCTATTATTTAGTTAAATAGTTAAATTTCTTTTAAAAATAAGGGTTTTTATGAAAAAGGTTTTTGCTAAGAGTTTTGGCTGTCAAATGAATGTTTACGACACTTCAAGAATGATTGATATAATGAAAAATGACGACTATGAAGAAACCAAAAATATGGACGATGCCGATTTAATTATCATAAATACTTGCAGCATTAGAGAAAAAGCTAAAGAAAAAATATTTTCAGAATTGGGAAGAATTAAAGAAATTAATAAAGGCAAAGCAACAGTTGTTGTAGCTGGCTGTGTAGCCCAAACATCAGCTGACGAAATCAGAAAAAGAATGAAAATAGTTGATATAATTGTCGGACCAGCTTCATATCATAAATTACCAGAACTTATTAGAGCTAAAAGCGGTGTAAAGTTAGATTTTTTAGCAGAGGAAAAATTTAAAAGCCTGCCGCAAGCTAGAATTATAAGGGGCGTGAGTGAATTGATTGCAGTTCAGGAAGGCTGCGATAAATTTTGCTCTTATTGCATTGTTCCATTTACACGAGGTAGAGAATATTCACGAAATTTTAATCAAATTGTTGATGAAGCTAAAGTTTTGAGAGATAGCGGAATTAAAGAAATTACACTTTTAGGCCAAAATGTTGATAACTATAATTTTGAAGGGAAAAAACTCTCGGATTTAATTTTTGAAGTTTCAAAAATTGAAGGCATTGAAAGAATTAGATATATGACAAGTTATCCAAGCCAAGTCAACCAAGATTTAATTGACGCCCACAGAGACATTCAAAAACTCATGCCATTTATTCATTTGCCAATTCAAAGTGGATCCAACAAAATATTAAAAGCAATGAATAGAAAATATACCGTGGAACAATATTTGAATGTTGTGGATAAATTAAGAAAATCAAGGCCAGATATTGCAATTTCTTCAGATTTTATAGTTGGTTTTGCGGGCGAAACTGATAAAGATTTTGAAGAAACTTTAGAAATATGCAGAAAAGTCAATTATGCTACAAGTTTTTCATTCAAATATAGTATCAGGCCAGGAACCGCAGGCGAAAAAATGCAAAATCAAGTAGACGAAAAAGTTAAAAGTGAAAGACTTGACATTTTACAGGAATTGCTGGAAAAGCAACAAGAGAACTTCAATCAAAGCAAACTAGGAGAGGATTTAGATGTGTTAATTGAAAGTTTGTCTGATAGAAATGACGGTAGTTATTTTGGCAAAAGTCCTTATTTGCAGACTGTTCTTGTTAATAGTTTGAATAAAGATTTAGTTGGAAAAATTGTAAAGGTTTGCATTGATAAAGCTGGAATGAAACTTCTTGAAGCAAAAAATTTGTTATGAATGAATTTTTCAATTTTGATATTTTTAAAATTTTTTGCAGTTTAGATTTAGCTTAATTTGTAGCTCCCCTTTGTCCTTCGGACATTTCCCCTCAAGGAGGGGAAAGATTTTGGGCAGTGGTTAAGAAAAAATAGTTCAACAATCCAGAACAATCTTTCCCATCCTTGAGGGGAAATGTCAACGGAGTTGACAAAGAGGAGCCATAGAACAATTGGCAAAAAGGGCTGTTCATAATTACATCAAAAAACTTAAAATATATAATTAAATATAATTGCTTTTTATTGTATTTTTATTTTTTATTTATTATATTAAGCACAATATTACACATATAAAAACCTATGGCAAAAACAGAAAAAAAAACAGAAGAAACCAAAAAAGTTATTGAGGTTTTAACAAATGGCCAATACATAAAAGATTTATCATTTGAAAATCCGGAAGCGCCAAAAATATATATTGAAAAAGGACTAAAACCAGAAATAAAAGTTTCTGTAGACATTAACATCGCAAAATTACAAGAACAAACATATGAAGTTGAACTTGCAATCAATGCAACTTCCACATTTGAAAAAAAAGTGATGTTTATCGCAGAGTTGACTTACGCCGGAATTTTTACAATAAAAAATTCTATAGATGAAGAAGAACTAAAAAAAGTCCTATTTATCTATTGCCCTTCCCTATTGTTCCCGTTTGCAAGGAGAATTATATCAGACACAACTAGAGACGCATCTTTTCCGCCTTTAATGCTTGATACTATTAACTTTGCGTCTTTATATGAAGCTAAAAAAGACTCAATAACAAAAACAAAATAATGGATAAAAAAAGCAAAATACTAGTAGTAGACGATGATAAAAGAATAAGAGAGTTATTACAACAATTGCTTGAAAAAAATGGATTTATTGCTAGTATTAGTGCTAATGCAGACGAAGCACGAGAACAATTAAATAAAACCAATTTTGACTTATTAGTGCTTGATTTAATGATGCCAAATGAATCCGGAATTCAATTTTTAACTGATTTACGAATAAATGAAAATAATAATATTCCGGCTATTATGTTGACGGCCATGGGAGATATTGACAATAAAATTCAATGCTTTGAAAATGGCTGCAATGATTATCTTGTAAAACCATTTGAACCAAAAGAATTAATTTTAAGAATTAATAATTTACTCAAAAAAAATGCCAGCAACGCAATAATATGTGAATTTGGCGATTTTATATTTGATTTTAATAAACAAATCTTAACAAAAAATAGTGAAATCATATACTTAACGGATATTGAAACAAAGTTATTAAATCTTTTTTGCAAGAATATAAATAAAGCGTTAAGTAGAGAAGACTTGCTTTTTGATGAACTAAATGAAAGAAGCATAGATGTTTCGATAGCAAGGCTAAGAAAAAAAATTGAATTAAATTCTAGAACTCCTAAGCATTTGAGAACCGTAAGGCATAAAGGATATATTCTTAATAATTAATCACCTATAAAAACTAAGTTATTTGAAGTTCAGATGACTACAATTTGAGAAGATGAAGTTTGTGAAAAAATAATAGGATTTTGTTGCAACATCGCTTGGATTCCCGCTGGAGTTTATCCTCACGAAAGTGGGGACGGGAATTGTAAATGTCAACTATTTCGTTGACAAAATTCCAAAAACTCTTTTGGTGTTTTTCCATCTAAAGATGTATGCTTTTTGTATTCATTAAAATATATATTATATTTCATTAATTCTTCTCTTAAATGTATTTCATTATCAAATACCATGTTATCTAATAATTCATTATTTATTATTCTCCATACTCTTTCTATTTTTCCATTTGTTTGTGGATGTGCGGGTTTGGTATATATATATGTTTTATATTTAATTCTTTTAATAATCTTTCGAATGGATGTGTATTTTTATTTTTTGTTGTTTTTCCACTTCCAAATTCACTTCCATTATCACTAAGTATTTCTTTAAATTCTATTTTGTAAATATTTCTTAAGAAATTTGAATTAAATATAAATGTTCTTTAATCAATTACATAAGTTGTCATTTATTTAAAATACACTAACGCTTTTGTAATCAGCTTTTATGATAATTCTCTGAGTTGTCCGCATACATTGGATTCAATAGAATTATAAGAGGTGTCCCTGCTAAGGATTCTTTGCTCAAGATAAGTTTAGGATGGGGAAGACAAGAAAGCAAGGGGAATATCTGTTAATTGTTTACTTATAATAAAAACAAATAATTAACATATATAGATTTATTTTAAAATGAAAGCTAGTTGTATACTACAATATGTTTTTCTGATACCTTATAATTTTTAAATCACAAGAGATGCTATATAATTTTTTAATTCTACTTATTCCCTCATTTATATATCGCAGTTTTAACTTATTACCTCCATTTTTTACAATATTTATTCTTTCTTTATATAAATTTTTAAATGATATTTTAAAAAGTTTTATTACTTTGTTTTTTATAAAATTTTCATTGTACAACTCTAAAATTTTAATAAAAACGTCATACATTGAAACTGAACATACATTGTTTTTAAAAAATGGACAGCCATAACTGCCCAAATTTTCTATCCAACCATGCTGAGATTGTCCTAAACATAAGACGTCAATCAATAGCTTGCTTGATTTTATATATTCAAACAAAACATACTCTCCCACTTTAATTGGTTTAAAAATTGTAGATTCAGTTATGTTGTCTATATTAAATTTAAACAAACTGCAAAAATCCGAACCTGTTTTTCTTTTCCAAAATTCATTTGCTGAAAAGTCAACTAAATATGCGTTATCAGTAGCTAAATCAACAACAATATTCTCTGGTTTTAAATCAAAATAATTAAATATTAGCGACTTTACAAATATTTTCAAAATAGAGTTTAAAATATTTTGCCGCTTCAGTAAGTTATCAATATTATATTTATTAATCATTAATGTTAATTTTTCAAAATTTTTTGCTATCTGAAAACTTGATATAATTACAAATCCATAATTGGCATTATGGGATATCAAAAAAATAACTGAAGTGAGTTCCGATAATAAATTGGAAGTGTATACTTCAGAAAATCTTACATATAAATACTTAATATCAACTATCTTTAAAAAAATTCTATCATTTTTATCATTTATTAGGATTAGACCATTTTCAAAACCATCATTTTTTTCTTTAACATCTACTACTGATAACCTATGTTTATTTATATGAAAAATTACAGATTTTACCGCATTATCTAACTTTGTTAAATTGGCTTGCCATAAATCTTTTTGTTTGAAAAAAATATTCAAGATTTTATTTTTGATCTCTGTATTCATTGTATATGCTATGAATAATCTCTAATTTTTCGTTCATCATTTTTTTTGTAAAATCAAACTGAGATGTGTTTATTTTCTTGATTTTTTTTAGAGAATTTGCATTAAACCAATAATCTATCGTAAAATCAATATTCTGACCATCTAAACAATTATAATAAAAGCTTTTATATATTTCCATTCTACCAAGCTCACTCATGTTATCAGCGTCATGTAGAATTTTTGAGTATATTTCGTTATACTCCTTATCAATTATAGTTTGAGATATCTTTTCAATAGTTGAGATGCTATAGTCATTTTTTAAAATATCATAAACCATTTCTGAACCTAATTTTTCATGATATATGTTATATTTAAGTTCAAACTCTTTGTAGCTCTCATTTTTCTTTTGGTTATAAATTGAATGAGATTTGCCTATATCATGAAATAAGGCTGACAATATTGCTATTTCTCTTTCATATTCAGTTGCTTCTAAAATATCAGATATTTTTTGACTTAAAAAAGCTACGTATATACTATGATAAAATCTTATTCTTTTGCTACCAGTATATTCAAAGCTATTCTCAAAAGCTTTAAAAATAAAATCTATATATTTTTTATATTTGTCAAGTCTACTATAATCATTCATTCCAATTTCATTTTTTAGATCATTAAAAAATTTATATACTTCTTTACTATAATTTTTATGCTCTATGACATCTCTTAATTCCGTTTTATCTGCAGAAGAAATTTTGATTACATCCCATATTAAGTTTAAATATTTCATATTATTCTTTCATTATTTTTGATTTTTCTTCTTTTAACTGCTTAATTAATAGCTTTTATTCCTACTTCATATATTTCAGCAACATCTATATCTAGAATTGCAGGTCGGTTCTTTATTATGAGAATTTTATTTTTAACTAAATCGCTGTTTGGAATAACTAAATTTTTTGTCATATATTTTGTTTTATAATTTTAACAATTTTTATACCACAAATTTAACAATTTTTATGCCACAAATTTAACAATATATTTTAAAAAGTAAAATATTATTTACAAACACATAAAATATAATAAAAAATACATTATGTTAAAAAGATAAGTAAATAAACTGATTTTAACATAAAAACAGTATATTCTGAATTTTGAAAAAATAGTTTATAAAACCATGGTTTTTCGAATTTTCTTTTAAGTAATTTTTAGGACATGATAAGAAACTATTTTTGAAATTTAAGTATTTTTTACTTTTTTATCTTGTTAGCGCTTATTTCTTAATCTAAAAGTACTTTTTTAAAAATTCACTAGCACATTCACAGACAATTTTATGACAGAATTTCCTAAAGTCTTCTTTGCTTTCTATTTGGAAATGATTGCTTACAAAGGTATCAGTGTCTTTTATTTTAAATAGATAAAAAGAATTTTCATTACCTATTGAGCAAAAACGCTTTTCTACAATGCTTTTTTGAATGTTCAAGTCATTGTCAAGCAAAAGTTTGATTTGGGTTAACAAACCAAAAGCTACCTCTCTATTATTTATTTCTTCGTCACTTAAAGAACTGTTGGACTTTACATTAAATAATGCAGCCTTAAATATGTCATAATATTTATAAAAAGTGTCAAAGTCTTGTTTTTGTAAGGATGTTAGAATTGTTTTTGTTGTTAATTTTGCTCTATTTGCAGTATCTTTATTTATAATTAGGTATAGACCAATTGTATCACCTATTATTTGAATTAACTTTTGATATGTATAATTGTAGTCCATAGTATTTATTTCAACCATTGTGCTTATTTTGTCCTTTATTCAAGTGTTTTTTGGCTAGAATCTTTTTCTCTTAATTGTTCCTGTATTTTTTCTTTTATTGGGCTTGGTATACGATCTATTAGCTCTCGTATATTTGGAACAAGTTCTGAAGATGTCCAATCATGAAAAGTCATTACTGTTTTATGAAGCCGTTGTTGTTCTTCCGCTTTCATTTTCCTTGTTTTATCTACTACCTCTTTCGGAAATTTACCCTTTTCTAAAAACCCTTGAAGTTTTGCCATTCTTTCCAAGGGTGACATATCTTTTCTGAGTTCAAGTGTTCTTATGTTTTCAAAATTTGTTGTATCCATAATATGAGTGCTATCGGAAACAAGAACTGCTTTCGGAAGAAGTGATAGCGAACTAGCATGCCTTTTAACTATTGTATCTGGGTCTATACTATGACCTCCTTGCCTTGCTCTTTCTGAAACTCTATATACATTAATTTGAGAATTGCTTGTGGTAATATAAAATGTAGTTGTTTCAAACCCTGCTTTTTTAGCCATAACTAAGTGATCTATACTTTTGGGACTGGACATTACAGTTTCAAAAGCAAATCCTCCATGTTCAGCTATCGCAAAACTAGTTCCGTCTCTTATGTACAATTCTTTTAATTCATCGGCAACTTGAGCGGCAACTAAATTAATACCTATTAATAAATGATGATCTCCAGTAACTAAAGCTGATTGAGTTGTATCTAGCCTTGTTTGAAGATGATTATAAAGTTCTGTGCCTTCTAGATTTTGTGTTATTTCTTTTTTAGTTACAGGCTCTACTATTGATTTACCTTGGTCTGCCTTATAAAAGAGCTTCGCTAAATCTGACTGAGTTTCTTTATGCATTCTTTTTTCAGTAAATGCTCTGCCCAACTCAATTAATTTAAATGCCAAACCTGCATCTGCTTGAGCCATATATGTTATTCTCCTGCCAATATCATCAGGGTTTATAAAAACTATTTTCTTCGTTTGTAAAAAAGTTTGAACTGTTGTGCTTTTGCCAGAACCATTTGGACCGGCAAACATTGTCATACTTGGTTTAGTGCTGTCCATAGGTAAATCCTTTATTTTCTAGTTATATCTTGAGATTGCTGCGTGCTTGTAGAACTTTTATCTTCATATCTTTTTTCTATTTTTCCTTCATGTCTTCTCATAAAATATATTCCACCTTCATCCATACCAACAACAGTTTCTCCCCTTTCCAACTTTTCTTCCATCGTTCTTTTTGATGCCTCTTCAATTACATTTGGTTTAGTTATAGTAGCTAAAAAATCAGACATAGAGCTTTTTACTTTAGGTTGTGCATCTTCGGATTCTTTGAGTTTATCAGTTGGCATACACTCCCCCCTCTTTTGTTTTTTTTGATCCATATAATATACCCCTCAACGTATAGTAATTTTTATACTAAACTGTAATTTGCATTAATTTATATTTTGATAATAAAATTATAAATTTTATTTAGCAATTAAATTAAATATTTAATTTTCTATATTTTTGTTATTTTTGCTAAATACTAGACTAGAAAGTAAAATAGCTTTAGAGAAGATTATAAAAGGAGAATAGACTTCGTGGTGTTGGGTCTCCGAACCCAACACCTGATGTCATCTAAAACTTAAACCAAAAAATAAATTAAGATTTGATATTTTTAGGTGTTGGGTTCGGAGACCCAACACCACGAGAAGCCCCGCAGTCCTGTCATTACCACGTAGATTTTGTTAATAAACGAAGCCCTCCGTAGTCTTGTCATTACCAGGCTAGATTTTGTTAATAAGCGAAGCCCTTCGTAGTCCTGTCATTACCAGGCTAGATTTTGAGACAAAGTTGTTGACAAAAGCACGGAGTTCCCCAGCTCTGTCATTCCTGTACAAGTCAACTAATTCGTTGACAAAAATTCTTTTTCTTCTTTA
>CAZBNS010000011.1:0-27959 GCA_964493475.1 uncultured Rhizobiaceae bacterium
CCGAAATGCAGGCGCTTATATTAAGGTCTTGTTTGGAAAGCGGAGATGTATTTGTTATTCGTAAATATAGAGAAAAATTTGATAATCCATTTGCTACTTCGCTTCAAATTATTGAGGCTGATAGGGTTGATTTAGCAGAGTATAACAATGGAGAAAAAAACATAGTCGCAGGCGTTGAAATAGATAATGACGGGTCGCCTATTGCTTATCATGTTTTAAACAGGGATCCTGACGATATTGGAGAAAAAAAACTAAAAGCTAAAAGAATAACTGCTTTTGATAATGATGGTAGAAGACAAGTTTTGCATATATTCACCAGAATACGTCCGGGATTAACAAGAGGTATTCCATACCTTGCTCCTGTTATTGAAAGTCTAAAACAGCTTGATAGATACACAGAAGCAGAAATTATGGCTGCAGTTATTTCTTCTATGTTTACAATATTTATTAAAACTGAAAATGAGGACAGTGTTTCTCCAATGACACCTATGGAAAGTGGAAATAATAAACCTGACAGAGACGAAGATTATAAGATTAGTCCGGGAGCAATTCTTGACCTCCAGCCTAATGAAAAGATAGAAATTGCAGATCCTCAAAGACCAAATCAAGCCTTTGATGGTTTTATACAATCTATTTTAAGACAAATCGGTGTTGCTTTGGAAATACCTTTTGAAATTTTAATAAAACATTTTACAGCTTCCTACTCAGCCGCACAGGCAGCGCTTGTAGAAGCTTGGAAATCTTTTAGCACTAGAAGAAAATGGATAGCAGAACAATTTTGCCAACCTGTCTACGAAATGGTTATTACTGAAGCTATTGCTAAAGGTATTTTAAAAGCACCCGGATTCTTTTCTAATCCATTTATAAGAGCTGCCTATCTACGAACTCAATGGATTGGACAACCAAGAGGTCAAATAGACCAACTCAAAGAGATAAGGGCTGCGGAATATAGGGTAAAACTTGGAGTTTCAACCCTTGAGGAAGAAACTGCCCTATTGACCGGCGGTAGTTGGGAAACTAAACACCCGCAGAGAGTTAAAGAGCATAGGTTGAGATTGGAAACCGGACTGGATGATCCAACTATGAATGAAAAAACAACAAATGAAAAGGACTATGAAAATGAGGAGTAATAAAAATGAATGAATTAAGCACCCTATCAAAGTATTGGGCTATAGAACCCGATACTTTAAAAAATATGCACTCCCTGCTCAGCGATAAAAGAGCGGGGATTTCTTTTGTGTCTGGTAGTAGTCAAACAAAAAACAAGGCAAGCTATGACATAAAAAATGGCGTTGCCATTATAAATATACAGGGAGTTATTACGCCAAAAGCGGATTTATTCACTATGATATTTGGCGGAACTTCCCTTGAAACCATAGGGGAAAATCTAAAAACAGCCCTTGAAGATGATGAGGTAAAGTCAATTTTATTTAATGTAGACAGTCCCGGAGGTGTGGCGCTAGGAACGGCAGAGACGGCTGAAATTATCCACCAAGCAAAAACTATCGGACAAAAGCCAATATGGAGCTATGTGGGGCGCAATTGTTGCTCTGCCGCCTATTGGTTAGCCTCCGCAACCGAAAAAATAATCGTCCATAGATCTGCCCTACTTGGCAGTATCGGAGTTGTTTCAACAATTCCAATTCAAGAACAGGCTGGGACAGATGGCTATAGGAACATTGAAATCGTATCCAGCAATGCAAAAAATAAACGCCCCGATCCACGAACCCAAGAGGGATTGAATGAGATACGGCAAGAGTTAGACAGTATTGAAACCGAATTTATAACTTCAATATCCAAATATCGTGGATTGCCCATTGAGCTAATAAAAAGCGACTTCGGGCAAGGTGGGGTTATGATAGGGGCGAAAGTAACGGAGGTTGGCATGGCGGACGAATTGGGAACTTTTGAAGAAACAATAGCCAAAATGTCAGTCAATAATTTTAAAAGGCTAAACAGCCAAAATAGTAATTTTAATAATAACATAGGGGTAAAAACCATGAATGAAAACCAAAACACAATATCAAAAAACATAGTATCCGCAAAATATCTAAAGGAGGAATTTCCGGAAATAGTGGAAACATTGCAAAAGGAAAGTTTTGACAATGGAGTTCAAGAGGGATTAGAGGCAGGAAAACTTGTTGGATTTGAAAACGGCAAACTGGAGGGGGCAAAAGCCGAAAGGGAGCGTTTGTCCGCAATAGATAGGGCTGCTCTTAATGGCTATGAAGACCTAGTTGCAGAAGCTAAAAAAGACTCAAAAATGACAGCAGAAAAACTCGCCCTAAGAATAATTGAAGCGGAAAAATCAAAGGGCAATTCCTACCTGGCTTCAATAAAAAATGCTGAAACCAAACTGCCACAAATAGACCATTCCGCAGCCCTAGAGATAAAAGATAAAACAGCTATTGACCCAAATACTCCAGTGGAAGAAAGGGCAGAAGCCGAATGGAACTCAAACACTGCCATAAGAGCGGAGTTCAATGGGGACAAAGAGGCTTTTATGGCTTTCTATAAAGCCAACGAAAATGGTCAAATAAAATTAAAAAATAACTAAAGGAAAAACCATGACAGCATTAACAATAGATGTAAACAGGGTTTTTGAATACCCTGAAGAAAGCAATTCAATATTAGTTGCGGCAAATTCAAAAATTTTTGAGGGTTCGCTTGTGGGTAAAAAATCAAATGGCTATGGTAGGGCTTTAGTTGCTGGAGACACGGCAATTGGCTTTGCAAAGGATAATATTGACAATAGTGAGGGGTCAGATGGAGATAGAAACGCAGAACTTAAATCCATAGGTAAAGTGTCGCTATTTATTTCCGGATTAACTCCTGCAGATGTTGGTAAAAAAGTATATGCTACAGATGACAATACTTTTACACTAATCTCAACAGACGCAAGCTATGTTGGAAATATAGTAAGATTTGAAAAGGCAGACTATGGAATAGTAGCTTTCAATTTTTTAAATAATAATGAATAAAAAATATAGGAGAATTATATATGAGTTTATCACAATTATCCTCAAGGGCAATTATAGGACATTTCTACAAAAAGCTGGAAATGGCAACGGGTATGGAATGGATCACTGCCATTTCAAATTATTTCCCCTCAGACCAGGAAAGTGAAGACTATAAATGGATTGGACAAAGTCCGGTAATGAGGGAATGGGTTGGTGGCCGCCATGCAAAAGGTTTCACAGCAAACGGAATTAGAATTGAGAACCGCCACTTTGAGGCGACCCTTGATATTCCAGTAAAACACCTAAGACGAGATAAAACAGGCCAAGTATTAGTAAGGGTTGGAGAATTAGCAAATAGGACAAATTCCCACTGGGCTTTCCTGCTTTCTGAATTGATAAAAAATGGGGAAAGTCAGGTATGCTATGATGGTTCTTATTATTTTGATACTACTCACAAAGAAGGTAATAGTGGAGAACAATCAAATAAAATTACCTTTGATTTAAATAGCGCAGGTATAAATGGAGAGGTTGGAATACCAACAGCGCCAACAGAAGCTGCATTAAGAGAGGCTATATTAAGGGCTATACAACAAGTAATTGCTTTTAAAGATGATCAGGGAGAGCCTATGAATGAGAATGCTTCAAAGTTTGTTGTTTTAGTTCCAACAAGTTTATGGTTTATAGCTAAAGCTTGCTTATCTGTTCCATTATCAGTAGGAGGGTCAACTAATCCAGCGAAAGTATTATCTGATTTAGATATTTCTGTTGCGGTGAATCCCAGACTTAATTGGTCTGATAAGTTTGTTGTTATTAGAACCGATGGAGAAGTTAAAGCTATGATAAGACAAGAAGAGGAAGCTGTCCAAGTAAAAACGAAAGCAGAGGGATCGGAATATGAATTTGATAATGACGCCCATCAATACGGAGTGGATACTTGGCGCAATGTCGGATATGGATATTGGCAGCACGCTTGTCTAGTTAAATTAACAAAGACAGGAGTATAATATATAATGAAAAGTTATGAAATTAAAAAATCCATTGCAACCTTTGGCGTTGGAATGGTGCTTGAACTAACTGAAGAACAAGCGGAAACTAGAAAAGACAGCATTTCAAAAAAGGGGAAATACTATATAGTAAATTCCCCTATTACTTTTAAATGTGGAGAAAAAGTAAATGTTATTTCCGGAGAAGTTTCCAAAACTCTTATTGAAAATCTAAAAGACCTAAACAATGGGGGAAACAAGGAAGATAATTTGGTAAATTCCAAAAGTAATAAAAATACAAATGGTAGTCAAAAGCAAAAAGAAGATGAAGAAGATAGTAATGATGGGAAAGATAAAACTGATGATAAAGAATTTCCCTCAATAAAACACACGAGTTTTGGTAATTATGAAGTTTTTAATTCTACTGGAGAAAAAATAACCGAAAAACCAATCAAAAAAGCTGAAGCTGAAAAGCTATTAGAAGAACTAATAAAAGAATTGAAAAAGGAAAATAGTGTTTAAACATGACGAGTTTATAAATAAAGCCTGCCAAAACATTTTTGGTCAAGAAGTCCAATATATTCCCAAAAACAAAGACAAATCCCCGTTCATGATAAATGGGGATTTTCATGAGGCTTATGTTGAAGTAAACATAAAAACAATGGAAATGGCGGATATATCTACAGCAAAGGTAGTTATTTTTGTAAGGATGATTGAATTTCCAGTAGAATATAGAGAACCCCTACAGGGAGACTATATTGTTTTAGCCTGCGGGAAACAATATCAAATAGTTGATATTCAACCCCACATTCCCGGAAGCAGAAAGTTAATTTTACACGAGGACTGAGCTATGGAAAATGACAATGAAATATCCAAGATTAAACACCCCCGCCAAGAAATAAGGGAGGCTATAGCAAACCGATTAAAAGAATCCAACACAAAAGCAAATGAAAATGTTTTTATAAATCGTGCAAAACCTCTCTTTGACCAAGACCTACCCGCCATTCTAGTTTATACCAATAGCGAGCAGATAAAAAAAGAGAGGTGGGATACAGACGGATTTGGTACATTGGATCGAGAGTTAGAGGTATTTATTGAGGCGGTGGATACCGGAAAAGAAAACCTTGACAACAGCCTTGACGATTTGGCTTTGGAAATAGAAACCGCCCTTGATGGCTGGGAAATACCCCATAAAAAATCGGCAATTCTTAGATTTAATGGAACTGATACGGATTTCTCCATTGAGGGAAAAAGCGTTTATGGGGCAATAAGACTTGCTTTCACAATTAGCTACATGACTGAAAGCAGACAGCCTGAATAAAATATATAAAATTATCAATTAAATCAAATTATTAGGAGTTTAAAAATGAAAGTAAAAATGATTAGAGATAAAGGAGCTTATAAAAAAGGTGAAATTCACGACTTAACAAATAGAATAGCAGCTACATTATTAACAGAAGGTTTTTGCATTAGAGTTAAAACAACAGAAAATAGATCAATAAAAGAAATCATTGAAAAAACTATTGAGACAAACAGCAAAAATGCCGAAGAAAACAAAAAAGAAATTGAAAAGGAAAGTAAGGATGAACCAAACCAATATGGACTTTATGAATCCGATAGTCAGCCTGATTATATCATAAATAAAAGAAAAAGAAAATGAATCTTAATGAAAAACAAGGATATTTATTAAATGAATTGCTGCGCCGCTTATCAAATATTATTCGCATTGGAACTATTTGTGAAATTGACTATCAGAAAGCAAAAGCAAGGGTTAAGACTGGAGAGTTAAAAACAGCATACCTGCCCTGGATAACATCTAAAGCAGGAGACAATATAGACTGGAATCCACCAGACATAAATGAGCAAGTAATAATATTGTCCCCCAATGGAGAATTAAATAAAGGTGTTATTTTATGTTCCCTATACCAAAACTCAAGTCCAGCCCCCAGCAATTCAAAAGATAAGCAAAAAGTAGTCTTTGGCGATGGCTCAATTATTGAGTATGATAAGCAAGAAAAACACTTTTTTATGGACTTAAAAGGAACAATAACTATAAATGCAGAAATCGCAAATATAACAGCCGAAACAACAACTATAAATGGCGAAGTATTGCTTGCTGGCGGTGCTGCTGCAGTTGCTAGGGTTGGCGATCCTGTTTCGGTTGATCCGATAACACATGTTGGAACAATAATGGGAGGGTCAAGCAAGGTAAAATCGGGGTAATTTACAACACTTAATATTTGCTTATTTAAAAAGGTTTTTATATTTTATTATATACTTAAAAGATATTTAAAATACTCAATATGCCAGATAATATGAAAACTACAATAAAACTTTTTCAAGATAAAAATATAAGAACAGTATGGAATGAGGAACAAGAGAAGTGGTATTTTTCCGTCCATGATATAATAACGGTTTTAACAAATCAGCCCGACTATGAAAAGGTTAGAAACTATTGGAAATGGCTTAGGAACAAGCTAAAACAAGAAGGGAGCCAGCTGGGTAGCAATACTACCCAACTGAAATTACTAGCTGCTGATGGTAAATTTTATATGACGGATGTTATGGATACAGAACAAGTCTTGCGTCTCGTTCAAACTATTCCAAGCCCAAAAGCAGAACCGTTCAAAATGTGGCTGGCAAAAGTTGGAAACGAAAGAATTGATGAGATAGTTGATCCTGAAATAGCAATAAATAGAGCATTAGAAACATACTTAAAGAAGGGTTATTCACCAAATTGGGTAAATCAACGCCTAAAATCTATTGAAGTTAGGAAAGAGTTAACTAATGAATGGGATAGAAACGGAATACAGAAAGGACAAGAATATGCAATATTAACGGACGAAATTACAAAGGCTTGGTCTGGGTTTAATACTAGAGAGTATAAAAACCACAAAAACCTAAAGAAAGAGAATTTAAGAGACAATATGACAAATGTTGAACTCATATTAAACATGCTTGCTGAAGTTTCAACAACAGAAATATCAAAAAAAGACAGTCCAAAAGGTCTTACTGAGAATATAAAAACTGCAAGAAAAGGCGGACAAATTGCCAATAAAGCAAAACAGGAGTTAGAATTGCAAATAGGCAAGCCTGTTATTAGTAAAATAAATGCAAAAGCAATCAAAGAAAAACCTAAAAAATCTAAAAGATTAAAACAAAAACAATAAACAGCAACAACAACTCTCCACTAATATTTGCACTGCAATAAATGGAAATGCAAATATTAGTGGAGAGTTATTACTTGCAGGCGGTGCTGCTGCACAGTTGTTAGAATTGGCGATTCTGTTTCTGTTGATCCGATAACACATATTGGAACAATAACTGAAGGATCGGGGAAAGTTAAAAGCGGTTGAAAATTCTTAAAATAACCCTATATGAAGTGTATGCAAATAACAATTTTTTATGAAAGATTTAGATGACAAAAACAAACTAGCAATAAAGTGGTATACGGATAATTACAATATACATATTGGCGATCCAATCAATCTTGATAATGATAAAAAAAATAAACTTTTTATTGGAAGCGAGAATAAAAGAATTTGTAGATTTTGCGGGAAAATTGAACCTAAAACTACTTTTAAAAAAATTGCTCACGCAATTCCAGAGTTTTTGGGGAATCATAACCTTATTACTTATGAAGAATGCGATGAATGTAATAAGTATTTTGGCGATGGTATAGAACAACATTTTGCAAAATATACCTTTCCACAAAGAACAATTAGTCAAATAATTGGAAAAAATGGTATTCCTAAATATGAAACAAATGATAACGAAATTAAAATATGGATTGATAAGATTGTTAATGTAGAAGTTAGGGGTAATGCTTGTTATAAGATAGATAAAGAAAATAAGCACATAACAATAAATACAAAAACACAAGAACATATACCAAGAGAAGTTTATAGATGCTTGGTTAAAATGGCTTTATCGCTTATTGAAAGGAGTGAATTAGAAAATTTTAAAGATGCAATACATTGGTTGAAGAATAGCAACCCAAAGACAGATAGACTTATGGACGAATCATGTTTTTGTTTTAAAACATCTACATCAGGTGTAATGCCATATAATAATATTCAAAATATATTTTTTGTGAGAAAAGACGATAGTAAAGAAGTTCCATATTTTAGCTATTTATTTGCTTATGGTAATTGCACATATCAAATATTTATACAATCTATTAGAGATAATATTTTAATTGATAAGATATATCAAGTTTATTCATTTCCAACTCTTTTTATGATTTATAAAGATATTGTTCCGGAACAGTATAAAAACACAACATTAGAAAAAATAGATTTAAGCGGAAGAAATAAAGTTAAGCTTGACTATCCAATAGGAATTAGTTATGAATCAATGACCGCTACGAAAATTTAATTATTTATGTCAGCAAACTGACCCGCTTTACAGCGGGTTTTTTTAATACCCAAAACAAACCCAGTCATGCAAGGAATGAACATCAACATAGGCAAGCCAATTAGCGGCATAGACCACTTAAGACAATCAATAACCAATATTCTTACAACCCCAATTGGCTCAAGAGTTATGCGTAGAGATTATGGTAGTCGTTTATTTACAAGAATTGATAACCCGTTAAATGCGGAACTGATTGCTTTAGTTTATAGTGATATTGTGGAAGCACTTTTCAATTATGAACCACGTTTTGAGTTATTAAAAGTTTCGGTTGTTTCAATGGATAAACAAAAAATGATTTTAGACTTAGAGGGTAAATATACAGCTACAGGAGAAAGCTTAAAAGTAAATAATTTAGAAATTTCAAGAAGTTAATATGGCAACAGCGAATAGAGAAGATTTAGAAAATTTTTTAATGGCGGATCATGTTGACTTGTCAAGTCTGCCTGCTCCAAAGGTTATTGAAGAATTAGATTTTGAGACTATTTTTCAAGAGATGTTGGCTGATTTTAAAAATAGAAAGCCTGACTATACAGCGTTGTTAGAAAGCGATCCTGTTGTTATAGTTTTAGAGGTTGCAGCTTATAGGGAATTATTATTGAGAAATAGAATAAACGAAGCTGCAAAAGCAAGCATGCTAGCAAAAGCGGAAGGGGAAGATTTAGATAATCTTGCTATTGTATTTGGAGGTGTCAGTAGAATGTTGATTGATAAGGGCAATCCGGACGCTACACCATCAGTTTTACCAACCTATGAGGATGATGACAGATTGAGGTTAAGGGGTTATTTATCTTCTGATGGATTTTCAACTGCGGGAGCAGATAAAGCATATATTTTTCACACATTGTCAGCAAGCTCAAAGGTTAAATCTGTAAATGTTGATACTGAAGAGGCAGGAGAGGTTTTAATTACCATACTTTCAACGGACGGAGATGGAACAGCTACAGAAGAACTAATAAAAGAAGTAAGAGATTATATTAGAGCCGACTACAGAAAACCATTAACAGATAATGTTATTGTTGAAAGCGCCGAAATTATAAATTATGAAGTAAAAGCAAAGATTTATGTTTATGATGGATTGAGTGCATCTATTATAGAGGAAACTATAAAAGCTGAATTAAAAAAATATCTAAGTAATAGACATAGAATAGGTGGAGTTATTGCTCAATCTGGTATCTATGATGCATTGCATACTGAAGGAGTGCAAAAGGTGGAACTAATAACACCAAGTGAAGATATAGCCACAACAAAACAACAAGCGGCTTATTGTAGTAATATAGAATTGGAGATTAAAATAATAAATGAATGAAGATGATAAAAATAGTATATTGCCACCAAATGCCACAAAATTGCAAAAGGATTTAGAAAATGTCATTGCCTTAAGACTTGGAAAAATAAATATTCCTAATAGGTGGCTTATGAATCCTGATAAATGTCCCGAGTATTTATTACCATGGCTTGCTTGGGCAGTTTCCGTTGATTCTTGGAATAATAATTGGGCATTGGAAACTAGAAGATCAGTTATAAAGGCAAGTATTGAAATTCACAAAAGAAAAGGAACAGTTGGGGCTTTAAAAAAAGCCTTAAATTCATTAAATCTTGATAATGTTAAACTTGAGGAATGGTTTGAATACGGAGGTGAGCCATTTTATTTTAGAGTATCAACTGAAGTATTGACTGCAGATTTTGATGTAATGGAATTAAATGAAGTCTATTCTATTATACAAAAGACAAAAAATGTTAGGTCGCACCTTGAGAGTTTAATAGCTTACTTAACTACAAAAAGTATAATGCCGTTTATAAGTGGTTCAATAGTTAGTGGGGAAATAATAACAATTTACCCAAGAGAACAGGATTCTCCAGAATAACAAATAAAAAACAAATACATAAAATTAAATATGCAAGAATATTACACTATTATTACAAATAGGGGACTTGAGAAAGAATCTCAACTTAATGAAACTCAAAAACTCAAATTAACGGAATTATCTATTGGAGACGGAAACGGATTTGCTTATAATCCAACTGGAAGCGAAACAAGCCTCAGAAATGAAAGATTTAGAACAAATATAAATAAGATATATGTTGATCTGGACAATAAAAGCCAACTTATTATTGAAACTATAATTGCTTCAAATATTGGCGGTTTTACAATAAGAGAAGTTGGAATATATGATAGCGATGGAGACTTGTTTGCTATTGGAAAATATCCGCAAACCTTCAAACCAGTTATTGAAAGTGGAGCAACAAAAGATCTTTATATAAGAATGATTTTAAAATTCTCAAATCAAGTTAATGTGGAAATGATCGTAAATCCAAATGTAGTTATGGTTTCGGTTGCTGAAGTTCAAGAAATTGTTGAGAATAATGTAAAAGAAAAGCTATCTCATAATGTGAGTTGCTTTATTGGTGCTTTCATGTATGGTATAAGAGCAGATACTCCAGACGGATGGTTGAGATGTGATGGAGCAGATTACCCGTCAAATGTGTTTAGCAGTTTTATAAATAATTATATAAAAACAGGGAAAATACCATATAAAAACCTTGCCGACTGGAATACTGAATACAATGCAAGTAATGGAAATTGTGGATTCTTTGGTTATCAAGAAGAAATACTTGATGAAGAAAATCTTGATGAAAATGGAAATCCAACAGTTATTCAAGCTGGAATATTAAAAACACCATGTTTACAAGATAGAATATTTATAGCTCAAGCGATATATAGTGAGAATATATGTAAGTATAACCAAGATAAATTACAGGGGCACTCACATGATGTTCCTATAGGCTCATGGGGTGTAACTAATGGAGGTTCTTCAGTATATTCTAGAAACAACCCGAATACATTTAATCTTCAAGCGAACGATATTATTAGCAATGGAGTTAATGGAGATCCGAGAATTGGAAATTATACTCAACCTAGACATATACAATTCCCATTATTTGTATGTGTGAGTAATCAATCTGTGCCAGTAAGTGAATCACAATATAATGGATTTATAGAACATTCAGTAAATAAGACAAACAAGAGTGGAGATAATGCCATATTTGATAATATGTCTTTAATAGCAAAAAGAAGTATCTCAAAAAATCTCTCTGCTAACTTGTCATTACCAAAAACTGTTATTCCAAGAAATATAGTATTTGAAGCTACAACAGATGGGTGGCTATATTGCAGACTGGGAACACAATCAAGCTATGTTCCGATAGTCCAACAATCAGATAATATCTCAATGACTCCGGCTATTGAAATAGCTTATGCAGGAATTCCAACCAGCACTAGCTCAATAATAACTAACTGGGTATTTATACCAAAAGGTAAGTTCATAAGATGGATTGGTGGATTAGATATAACAGAAATTTCATTTTATAAATGTTTAGGAGAGAACTAATTATGCCAGTATTTGTATATAAAAATAAAGAACTAAATGAGATAATCGGCTATCAAACAAATTTCAATGGGGTTTGTATTGAAATAACAGAAGAGGAATGGAAGCAATCGGAATATGGCAAATATGCTGATATAGTAGACAATGAGTTTATTATTCTTGAAAAGCCCAAACCAACCTATTCTGATTCATACCCACCAATAGAAGAACAGCTTGACATGTTGTTCCACGACATGAATGCAGGATTGTTTGGAGACAATATAAAAGATGGGAATTTTTTTAGTTCTTTAAAAGAAGTTAAAGATAAATTTCCAAAGCTGTCAAAGCTAACAAAAAATTAAATAAAAATCATTACTTAATAATAATTAAAAGAGGACACTATGTCAGACCATTTTTTACACGGGGTTGAAGTTATAGAACTCAACGATGGAGCTAGACCTATAAAAAGCGTTAAATCATCTGTTATTGGATTAGTAGGAACTGCGCCGAAGGGAGCGGTAAATGAACCGACTTTAATACTAGGCTCTAGAACCGAAGCAGTCAAACTATTTGGAGAAGATACTGATGGCTTTACGATACCATCTGCATTGAAAGGAATATTTGACCAAACTGGAGCAATGGTTGTTGTTATCAATGTTGCTGATCCAAAAAATCAAGATATGTTGAGTTTAATAGAAAACCAACCTGCAACCTTTGATGAAAACAATGAAATTGTTGTAAACAAATATTCAATTTCAAATGTAATTCTTAAACATTCAACTGAAGAAATAACTTACATTGAAAACACTGATTTTGAAGTTGATGAGGAAAACGGAATAATTACAAGACTGAGAGATAGCAGTATAGAGGCAAATCAGCAATTATCAATCTCTTACAAATATCTTGACCCAAGTAAAATAACTATAGGCGATATTGTGGGTGGAGTTAATAGCGATGGAACATATAGAGGAGTTCATTGTTTATTGGCTTCTCAAAGCGAAGCAAAAGTTCAACCTAGAATTTTAATTGCCCCGGGATTTACGCATCAGCGCCCGGAAATAGATGGGGAAGAAGTTGCAAATCCTGTTGTTGCTGAACTAATGGGAATTGCTGAAAGGTTAAGGGCGATAATAGTCTCAGATTGTCCTAATACTACAAAGGAGGAAGCTATAACTTATAGAGAAGATTGGGGATCTGCAAGATTATATTGTGTTTATCCTTTTGTAAAAGTTTATGACTCAAAAGCAGACAGTATAAAGGAAGAACCATCGTCTGCAAGAATAGCCGGACTTATTGCAAAAAGTGATAATGAAAGGGGTTTCTGGTGGTCTCCATCTAATCTTGTAATAAATGGAATTGTCGGAATATCAAAGCCAATAGACTTTACGCTTGGCGATCCAAACTGCGTTGCTAACTTCCTCAATGAAAACGAAGTTGCAACCATTATTCAAGAAGATGGCTTTAGGCTATGGGGAAACAGGACAACATCTGCAGATCCAAAATGGGCTTTCTTGTCTGTTCGCAGAACTGCCGATATAATAAATGATAGCCTCTTAAAGGCTCATCTATGGGCGGTTGATAGAAATATTACAAAGACCTACGTAGAAGATGTTTGCGAAGGAGTTAATAATTACCTAAGATATTTAAAAAGTATTGAAGCAATTATAAATGGCAAATGCTGGGCTGATCCTGCAATAAATACTCCAGACCAAATAGAGCAAGGCAAGATTGTTTTTGATTTTGACTTTACACCACCTTACCCTGCGGAACACATTATTTTTAGAAGCCGAATGGTTAATAATTATTTAACTGAGATTTTTGAATAAATAAAAATAAAGGAAAATTAACATGACAAGAAAAGTTCTATGTATGGACGCTATGGGATTTGACAGTATAGGTGTTGACATACTTCCTGAGCAAGTTGAAAAAGCGAAAAAACTTAAAATTATAAATAAAGGAGATTTTTTATGACAAAACCAAAAATACTTAAAAACTTTAATCTATTTGCTGATGGACGGGGATATGTAGGAAGAGCTGAAGAAGTAAATCCTCCCAAGCTAACAATTAAAACAGAAGAATTACGTGCAGGAGGAATGGACGCCCCCATTGCTATTGATATGGGTATGGAAAAGCTGGAAGCTAGCTTCACGCTTGTTGAATACGATCCTGAGATATTAAAACAATTTGGTGTCGTCACCGGTAATACTGTTCAATTAACTTTAAGGGGTGCATTAGTAAATGATGAAACTACAACACCTATGGTTCTTAAAGTCCAAGGTATGTTTACAGAAATTGATATGGGAAAATTCTCAGCAGGAGAAAAAGGAACTATGCAGTGTAATGTTGCCTGCCGCTATTATTCTCTTGAGATTGATGGAAAAACAATAATTGAGATTGATATAGACAACATGACAAGGGTTATTGACGGAGTTGATAAGCTTGCGGAAATCAGAAGCACATTAGGCATTTAATAAAAAAAGGAGTAATTATGGAAATCATATTAAAATACCCAGTTAAAATTGATGGAATTATACTTGATAAACTCATAATGAGAAGATCAAAAGTAAAAGATAGGCTTGCAGTTTCAAGTATGAAAGAAGCCTCTGACGAAAGCAAGGAGATCCGCTTATTTGCTAATCTTTGCGAAGTATCATTAAGGGTTATTGAAGAATTAGACGAAACGGATTATTTACAGGTTCAGAAAGCATATATGGGTTTTTTCGGATTGGAGGGGAAATTAGGCGAGAAATAGTTGTTCTTTCTAAAATTACCCATTGGGCTTTAAGTGAAATTTTAGAAATGGATGAAGAGGAATTTTATAAATGGCACAGTGAAGCCACAAAGGTTCAAAATGAGTTTATAGGAGAATAAAATGAAAACAACCGCAGCAGTATCTTTCTTAATTGGAGCAGAGTTAGGTTCAACTTTTAAAAGTGCTTTTTCTTCAACAGACAAGCAACTAAAAACACTTGGTTCTTCCATAAAAGGTTTAGATCAAGCAAGCCAAAATTTATCTTCATATAAAGCATTAAAACTTGACAGCATTGATTTAAAAAATGCTTGGCAATCAGCAGAAGCAAGAGTAAAAAGCCTTGCGGGTGAAATATCAAAAACTGATAAACCCAGTAAAGAACTTCAAAACAATTTTAGAAAAGCACAAAAGGAAGCAAGTTTATCTAAGCAAGCCTTTTTGTCAAATCAAGAAGCGGTTAGCAAACTTGGAAAGTCCCTAAAAGAAGCAGGCTTTGACGTCCACAACCTTACAAATGAACAAGCCCGTCTTGGAAAAGCCCTTGAAACTTTGAAGCAAAGGCAGACAAGTTTAGCAAGTAGCCAAGCTTTAGTCTCAAAAAATCTTGCAAAACGTGGAGAATATCGTTCACAAATACTTGATGTTATGGCTCTTGGCGGCACATTATACGGAATGATAAAACCCGCAATGGCTTTTGAAAGTTCAATGGCAGACGTCAAAAAAGTAGTTGAAATGAATGCAGAAGAAACAGCTAAAATGGAAAGTGAAATAAAAAATCTTTCAAAAACTATTCCTCTTTCACTTGGCGGACTGGCTCAAATTGTTGCAGCAGGCGGACAACTCGGTATTGCAAAGGAACACCTTATAGGATTTGCTGAAACAACAGCTAAAATGTCAGTCGCTATGGATATGACAGCACAGGATGCAGGACAATCTATGGCAAAATTATCAAATGTTTTAGGCGTGCCAATAAACCAAATCGGAAAAGTTGGAGATGTAATAAATCATTTAGCAAATAATATTGCGGCAACAGGTGCAGAAATAGTGGAAGTGAATTTGCGAGCTGGAGCAATGGGTAGAGCCTTTGGACTTTCCTATAATGAAGTTTCTGCTCTTGCTGGATCTTTCCTAGAACTAGGTAAAAGTCCTGAAATAGCAGGAACAGCTATAAATATGATGGCTAGTAGATTAAAGCTTCTTCCCAACTCCACAGGAAATGCAAGAAAAGCATTTAATCAATTAGGATTATCAATGAATTCCTATACGAAGTTAATTGAGCAGAATAAGGGTCAAGAAGCAATGCTTATGGTTCTTGAAGCTCTAACCAAAGTTAAAGGTGTGAAGCGAGCGCAAATAATGAAAGATATATTTGGAGAAAATGCCCAAAGACATGTTAATTCTCTTGTGGAGGGATTAGATAAATATAAAAGCAATTTAAAACTCGTTTCCAATGAAAGTGAATATGCTGGATCAATGCAAAGAGAATTTGCTGCGAGAAGCGCTACTACAGAAAACAACATATAATTACTGAAGAACAGTATTGCAATTATGGCAACGAATATTGGTTCTGTTCTTTTGCCAACGATAAATGTGGTTGTTAGCTATATGGGAAAAGTTGCCAATAAATTTGCCAATTTTGCAGAGAAAAACCCGCAACTTACAAAAACAATTGGACTTGTGGTTGCTGGGCTTTTAAGCGCAAAAATAGCATGCTTTGGATTGCGTTATGCTTTTACTTTCATAGCTTCTCCATTTTTAAACACACTAGTTCTATTTAATAAAATAAGAACGGGGCTATCTTTAATGCAGATTGGATTTGGAGGTGGAATACCAAAAATATTGGGAAGTTTGAAAATATTAAGTAAATTTCTTTTTAGTTCTCCAATCGGTCTAATTATAGGTGGAATTGCTTTAGGTGCAGTGCTACTTATTAAATATTGGAAGCCAATATCAACATTTTTTAAAAATGTTTTTGATCCTGTAATTGTAATATTTCAAGAAGTATGGAATTGGGTTAGCAAGGTATGGAATAAAACAGCTGAAGTATTTGGCGGTATAAAGGAATGGGTTAGCGATAGTGTTATTGGAAAGGCTTGGAACTGGACTTTTGGAGATGAGAAAGAAAAGAATAATGATAAAAAGAAATCTAAAGAAATCAAAAAAAGTGATGGTGTTAATATAGGCCAAACAATGTTTGAGCCTAAAGAAAATCAGTTTTTCAATAACAATAATTATGTTGAATCACCCAAAGCTAAAGGAAATCAACAAAACAATATAAATATAAACGCACCTATAACTATAAATGCCGCTTCCAGCATGAATGAAAAACAAATTGCAGCGCAAATTGATTTAATGTTAAAAAAATATAAAGAAGATGCAAAACGAAGACAAAGAGGATTAAATTATGACTAGTTTTGGAGATTTGACTAAAAAGGTTGGCGGAGATTTAAACTTAAATTCTGTGCTTGGTGTTGATATGATGATGATTTTAGGTGCTTATAGATTTTGTATATCAAATGCAGCTTATCAAAGTCTTATGAGAACAACAGAGTATAAATGGGAAGAATTAAGTCGCTTGAATAGTGAGTCTGCCTTGCAGTATGCAGGCAAAAGTTCTGAGGTTATAAATCTTGATGGTGAAATATACCCGCATTTTAAGGGTGGTCTGCAGCAAATAACTCTTATGCGAGCAGAGGCAAGTTTAGGCTTACCTCTTTTTTTAATTTCCGGAAATGGATTTGCATTTGGACGTTGGTGTATAACCTCTATAACTGAAAATCAAACTTATTTTTTAAAAGATGGAACGCCACGAAAGATTACTTTTAGCCTTTCTCTAAAGAAATATGGAGAAGAAAAGCAACAGGGATCTAAAGGAATTGTGCGGAAAGTAGTAGATTCATTATAAAACAACTTTACTTATACAAATCTAGATTAAAATCCTCATTGTAAAAAGCAATGAGGATTATTTTTATGTATGAACAAAATAAATAATCATATCATGATATACAAAACAAAAGATGGCGAAACTTTAGATTTTATATGCTGGAAATACTATGGAAAAACCGAGGGTATTGTGGAACAAGTTTTAAAAGTGAATAGGCATCTTGCAGAACTTCCCCCAATATTAAAAGCAAACATACAAATAAATCTCCCCGTAATAGAAGTCAAAAAGCAAAGCAACAAGAAAATAAAACTTTGGCAATAACCATAATCAAATATGAAACCAATATTTAAAATATTAGCCAATAAAAAAGATATATCTGATTTATTGGAGAATCGTTTGTTATCTTTACAAATAAGCGATGAAATCGGTTTTGCTTCTGATAGTATTTCATTAGAATTAGATGATAGAGAAAACATTTTTGAAATACTGGAATGTGGTGCGGAATTAGAAGTATTTTTGGGATATGATAAGGACGAATTATATTCAATGGGAAAATTTATTGCAGATGAAGTAGAAATCGCAGGCAAGCCTAATACGTTAATGATTACTGGTAGATCGGCAAATAATGTTCTAGGAAACAACTTAGGAGACTTTAAGGCCACTAAAATTATTCGTGGGATCAATACACTTTGCTTGGAATAATCAAAACTATTTCAAATAGACATGGATTAGAAGCAATTGTTGACGATAATTTTAAAAAGATACTCGTGAACCACGTAGACCAAACGGACGAAAGTGATTGCTCTTTTATGCTAAGATTGGCCGAAGATTATGGAGCGACATTAAAAGTTGCCAATGGTAAATTACTATTTATAGAACCAGCAAGAGGGTTATTTCCAGATGGAAATGAAATGCCAACTATAAAAATAAATTCCTCAGATTTGTCCAATTATAGAATGCGTATTGCAGAACGTAATAAATATGGAAAAGTTATAGCAAAATATTATGACTTTGACGAAGCAGAGGAAAAGCAAGTTTCCACTGAAGGTAATAACCCCGCCTACACTTTACGAGATATATTTATAAGCAAAAACCAAGCCACTCTGCGAGCTAAAAGCAAACTGGCAGAGATTGAGAGGGGTGAGTTTAGTTTGTCTGTTGAAATGATTGGCAACCCTCTTATATCTGCAGAAAGTAAAATTGAAATTTTAAATATAAGAGAAGAACTAAGAAATGCTTGGATCGTAAAACAGGTTAGACATAATTTGGATTCTTCCGGATTCAAAACAAGTATTGAGGCAATAAGACCTTTGGTTAGATAAACTAAGCCTTCTAACGACAATATTATTCATTATAAAATATTAAAAACAACAAGGAAAAACTATGTATGAATTTTTTACAGAATTAGCAAAGCTACTTCCCCAATGGTTTTTGATGCTATGTATTATATTCTTTGGAGTTGGACTAGCACTAAAACATATGTGGAAATGCGTTGAGAGACTGCTACTGAGATTTGATCTAAAAGAAAAGCAAAGATCTGCACGATATGATAAAATCCATGAGGATTGCAAAAAAGCTATAGACAACAACACGAATGCTCTCAAGAGTTTTGAGAATGCTTTAAACGAAAATCTAAAAATAAATAATAGCAGATAATAATAAAATAATATCAATAACAAAAAGGACAGCTATGCCACAATTCTCAAATAGCTCAATGACAAAATTATCAACTTGCCACAAAGACTTACAACAACTTTTTAATATAGTGATAAAAAACTATGATTGCACCATATTAGAGGGACACCGGAACCAAAAGAGACAAGAGGAATTATTAAAACAAGGTAAAAGCAAAACAGAGGGAAGTAAACATCTTTTAAATCCATCAATGGCCATTGATGTTGCACCTTGTCCAATACCAAAAAATTGGGGAGAAAATGATTTTAAAGAGATAGCCAAATTTTACCACTTTGCTGGTTATGTTTTAGGAAAAGCAAGCAATCTTGGAATTAAAATAAGATGGGGTGGAGATTGGAATAATAATAACAATTTCAACGATCAGACATTTGATGATTTAATTCATTTTGAACTTGCTTAAGAAAGGCTATAATATTAAGCCAAATTAAGACCAAAGGAACTAAAACTAATATTAAAAACAATGAGGACATAACAATGGCAAAATCCAATAATAACTTAATAGACATAATAAAAGAATTAATAAGCTATATTTTAGCTTTCTTTCTCGGTTCGTCCATTACAAAAAACAAAGCAAAGGAAAATTCAAATGAACTTGTTAAAAAAACACAAAGAGCTATTGAAAAAGCTAATCAAGAAACCAGCAATAAAAATAGCAATAATTCTTACAACAACCCTAATATTTAATGGTTGTGCTGCCAATACCTACGATGGCAAGACTTTAATTTTAGCAATTCCAAAAGACTGTGAAAAGCAATATGTTGATTATTATAAATGTGAAATGACAAAAACATTTTTTGATAGATTGTTAAGAAAAAAATGTGAAGCTAAACCATGTGATAATTGATAAAATAAAGACTATTATTAAACAAAAATATTTTCATGAAATGTTGAAAAGAGATGTTTATCTATTTCTTGGTACAAATAAAATTTGGCATATAAGAAAATCCTCAAATCCATTCATGATTATTGGAGTATTTTATCCACCGAAAACATAATGAATCCTTGCAAATCAATATTTGCTTTGCTATTATATTAATAATTATTTTTATAAATCTATGCAATACAAACACAAAATTATTTTAGCCTTGTCCCAACAGTTAAATATTCCACTAAATGATATTCAACGGTATGCCTATTGGAATTATTGCAATTACTTGTTTTGAAGCTGATTATAGACAATGTCATAGAGATGTGTTGGCTGGATTTTGGAGAATGTTAAAGTTGTAAATCTATAGGTATAAGGAATTTCCTAAACAAACGATTAAACAAGTATATAATCGTACCTTACTTTCAAGATATTTTACTGATTTTTTGTGGTTTTTCTCTCTCGTGGAGTGTTTTCTCTCAGATATCACACCTCATAATTTTTTGATTGGGTTTATTGAGGTGCGAAATAGGAATTATTTTTTGTTGATTTTACTTTGTTTACTTTGGTGCGATTTATGATTTCTTTAAAAAGAGTTTTTTATTAAAACAATGCTATTCGTAGTATATAGATTATAAAACTTTTATGTCATTTTAGTTCGGTTTATTTTATTCTTTTTTATTCTCTTTATTCTTTTTAACTATTATATTTATGGATTATCTGTTGCAGTTTTATTATTATATTTGATTACTTATATTAAATTTCAAAAAGGTTTTAACTTTTTGTCAAGTCTGCTATTCGCAATATATACAAACTTATCTATTATACAATTTAAAAAGAAGTAATCAATTAAGTTAGAAAATACAAAAAAGTGAATAGCACATTACACTATTGAAACTGGGTATGAAATAGTAATACTATATATAATTAAAGAATTAGGCATGTTTTAGAGGTTTTAGGTTTAACAAATTTACCTAAAATTCTTTGTCTTTCCATATATTGCCTTATCTCTTCAGATTTTATTCTAATTATATTTTCACTTGCAACTATTGGCAAGTTTAGTCCATCTCTTAATGCTAACAAATATCCAGCCAAATTTAACTCCCTTTTATTCATAACAAAATCAGCTTGTTTTGATAAAAAACTCTCATTACAATAAAATCTATCAATTAAACTTAACTGAAAAGGCCTTACTGTATCTGCTATATTAGGCTTAAATAAGGTAGTCAAACTTTCTTCCAAAGCTATTTTTTCAAATTCTGGACTTCTACCATCTAATCTTAAACAAACTACTTTTAGTACGCAATTGGTTTCTTTACTTGCTAAATATTCTCTGATTGGTTCAATATCACCAGTTCCAATTGTTGCTATAGCACAGGTAGAATCTGAAGACAAGAATTTATCCAAATCACTTTTTGTTGTACCATAGACTGTATCCTGTGAAATAAACTCTAATCCAGCAAAATTTCCCCTATCAACAACCTTAACAACTCTTGAGTCGTCATCAAGTCTAGGTTCTCTGCATGTTGTTTGCGGTATACAATAAACCTGTCTTGCAAACATTCCTTCGGTTAAAAGTAGTTTTACCAAGCTTGTTTTACCGGCTGTTGTCGTTCCAATTATTGATATAACTACTTTATCCATTATGCCTCAAATATTTTTTTTCTAAATTCGTCAAATATACCATTTTCATTACACATTTTATTATAGTCTTCATTGCATAAATCATTAACGACAAAATTAAATCCATCAGGAATAAATAAACTGTCAAATAATGAGTTTTGTAAGATTTTTTTAGATTTATTCTTTTTTGTTAATCTTCCATTTTGTTTTGTTGAAACAATAAACTCCCTTTCTGCATCTTTATAAACTATTACATCAAAATAATATGCTGGCTCATCTTCTTCTATAAGTTTTTCAATACCTCCTAAACCTATACCTTTCAGTACAAATTTTGTTAAGACTCCGGGGAAATTATTATATTTTTTTATATACAAGCCAGAATCCTCACAAAAAACAGGTTTATTTAATATTTTAAAAGCTTCTCTGGTTTTTTGCATACAAACATATTCTTGATCCAGTGATTGAGGTTCTACTATTTCAAGTTTAGCTTGTTTTAAAACTATGTCTGTTCCAATTCTCTTTTGAGCATCCTTTAATTTTACTTCATTACCAGTTGCAAAATATATATTTTTAATCATTTTTAATCTCATAAACATTTGATTATAATCGTAGTTATTAATTTTGAAAAAACAATAATCTATCCAGTCCTATTCAGACTTTGACCCGCTATATAGCCAGTACTCCAGCAGTTCTGCAGGTTAAAACCACCTATCAATCCATCAACGTCAATGACTTCTCCACAAAAATACAAATTTTTGCAAATTTTGGATTCCATAGTTTTAGGATTTATTTCGCTTAAATCTATACCGCCCGCAGTAGTTGACTCGCTTATATAAATTTTACCTGCAACATTTAGTTCAAAAAACTTTAAGTAGTGCAATAATTCTCTTATCTTGTTTTTGTCAATCTCTTTTATTATAATGTTTCCATCTATAGAAAAATGACTTAGAATTACTTTTACCAACCTTACATCAATAATATTTGAAAGAACATCAATAATTTTTTTGTCAAAATCACTCTTATTAAACTCTGAGTTAAATAGTTTAAATCTAATTTTGAAATTTGTATATTCAAAGTCGCAATATGTAAAGTATGAAGACACTGTATAGGCAATAGTTGATGATATTCCAGTTTTATCTATGGCTAAATCGCCAAGAATCTTAATATTTCTTTTTCCGTTAATAAATACCGTAGCCTCTAAATTCTTCAATTTAACTCCGTTGGCTTCAAGTAAATAATCTTCTTTAATTTTTAACCCACAAGCTGATGGTGATAGTTTAATTATATTGTGTCCCAAACTTGATGCAAATTTATAACCAGAATTTTTTGGATTTAGCCGATTTCCGCCAGTAGCAATAATTAAAAAGTCAAAACAATAATTATCAATATTGCTTTTTATATTAAATTTGCCATTTTTTGCGGTTATTTCCATTACTTCTTCTCTTATAATGTTTACATTTTGATTTTTTGTTAGATTATCCAAAATGATTGTCCTCATTGTAGCAGCACTATTGCATTGTGGAAAAATTCTATTATCTTCCCTTATATAAGTACTAATGCCAATTTTATCAAAAAAATTGCGAGTTTCTTTCATTCCGAATATTCCAAATACTGTTTTTAAAAATTTTTTGCCATGCGGATAAAATTCTATAAATTTTTCAATATCAGGTTCATTATACGAAAGATTGCAACTGCTTCCGCCAGTGCAAAGTAAAGTACTCAATGCAGTATTTTTCTCAAAAATAATAATTTTGTGGTTTTTTATTTGTAGTGCAGACATTATTCCAGCTGGACCGCCACCAATAATACATACTGATTTCATTTTCATTTAATTTTCTATAGTATTAATATTTTATAAACTTCCTGCAAATAGAATTGTAATTTCACTTGCAGGATAGCTTAAGTCTTTAGGCTTGATTTATTATTCCCACTACCCTCTCAAAATCCTTCTCATAAATATGTAATGAAGCAATAAATATACTCAACTCACCAACTGGAACATTAATTTTATCAGACATTCTTTTTAATATTTCGCCCATGCACATAATATCTGCATAGAACTTCTTTCCGGCATCTTGACTTCTAAAGAATGCACATCCATTTAGCTTTCCGTTTCTAATTTTAAAATCTAAAGCTACTATGCAAGGCATATGTTTATCATCGTGACCGGGATACATAAAGGAAATTGTTGCGGATTTACTTTCTGGATTTTTGATTAACTTTTCTGCTATCTTTTCAAATTGATTATAATTGCCATCAAAATTATACATTCTTTGGCCATAGCTATAACCCCAATTATCAACTTCTTTTAGTGATAGAAAATTATCATTCATCCAAGAAATCATATTTACATCACCATGTTTCTTTATTTCATGATCTATGGTTATTGGATCTTCTACACTTACAAGAACAGATAATAGTTCTTTTAAGTTTTGCTCTCCATCTTTTACTGGACTACCATTATTATATACTTCTTTCATGGCTTTAATCCAAAGTTTACCAGAGGTTTTTTCGTTTAAAATTATGGACATATATTTTACCTATTTACTTTTTTAATAATTTTATAATTAACATTAGCGTTTGTGAAAATGTCTTCAGAGATTTCGTCTGTAAAGTCAATTTTCTCAAATTTATCAAAATCAAAAACTAATATATTTTTAATTCCGAATTCTACTATCAATTTTGCACACATATAACACGGCATTGCATTTGTTATAAATATCTTGTCATTGAAAGATATATTCTTGAAAATGCTATCCATTAATAAAACTTGCTCTGCACACAAAATGAATTTTCTTTTTCTTGATTTATCAATTTTATATTCTGTTTTTTCAGTATTTTGTGGAATAATATTTGTCGCAAAATTTATTATTCTAAAATTTTTATCAATCAAACAAGCTGAAACTTGAAAATACTTGTCGTCCGAGAATTTATCAAACAATTCAAAAAGATTTTGAATATTAAACAAAAAATCATTATTAAAACTTAATTCACAATAATTATTATGAATTGGTGTACTTATTTTTTTAATAAAGTCGTTTAAATTAAAGTCATTATTTAACGGAATTTTATCATTTTCTATATTTAAGTTTGAAATTTCTATATTTTTTTCTTTAGCAATTGTTTTTATAGTCCAATTTTTTTCGTCATTTTCTAAGTCATAATTCTCAGTAATTTCTGGAAACAACATAAATGGCGACAGATTAAAATTAAGTATTTTGGAAACATTGAAATAACTTAAAATCTTTGTAGTTTGTGCATTTGGAAGATTTGTTGTATAAATAATAAGTTTCTCGGTCTTTTTATTATCATTTACCTTAATTAAATTTATAAGGGCATGGGTAAAAGCATCTATTACATAATACTTATCGCCCTTTTCTTTAAAATCTGTATTCATACTTTCCGAAAATTTCCTATTATTCCCACAGACAAAGGTATTATATCCAGCACTTAATAAGTTATTATTTGTATCGCATATTATTGTTGCGTTTTTATATCCACTTAGGTTGACAGACCGATATAATAAATCTTTTATTAAATTATTCATAATATTGTTTAATTATTAATAATTTTGTGCAAATAAATATCACGTGGTACTAGAGTTGCTCCGTTTATCAATATGTTATTCTTATAAATACACGAAGCATACTTTCCAAAACCTCCGTATTCTTTATATCCGATTTCTTCAATGTGTAAATCTGAGTTTCTTAATATATTATTCTCTGTATGTAATTTTTTTTCCAATAAAATTTTATTAAAATCAGTATTTCCAAATATACTGACATACATTGCATTTTCCTTATATCTTTTATCAAAAAAATACTTTTCTAATTCCTTTTCATTTTCATATTTCTGCAACATAATTACTGGTGCATAAAACTCGTCAAAAGAACATCCGTCCTTTAACGGCATTTCAAAAACAATAGGTCTTATTATTTTTTCTTTGAAATTTATTTCGCCACCAAAGATGCAATATTTATTAAATTTCAATATTGTATTTGCAATTTTAATTAAGTATTGTTCCTTATTATTTTTACCAATTATGTTCTTCTTATTTCTGTAATCGCCAACTAGTTTGTTTACTTCTTTAATCCTATCAAATAACATATCTTTAAGGCTATTATAAATGCTGGAATGTACCATTATTGAATTTGGACATGCACAATCTTGGCCTTGATTATAAAAACAAACTCTACAAATACTTTCAACTGCTTTTTCAATATCTGCATTTTCGGTAATTATAAATGGGTTATGTCCAGCACCATTAAATATAAATAAAATATTAGATTTAAAGCTATTTTTTATATTTTCAAAATTACCTGGATTTCCAGTAAAAATAACAACATCAGTGTCATTTTTTGTTTGGTTTATAAAATCTTGTTTATCGCCAATAAAAATATTCATATTTGGAAAGAAATCAGAAAACTTAAAATAATCTTTCATTTTTAAGTATAATTGATTTAATATATTTGGCACTTTTACAAAAATTTCTTTTGCCATAAAAGATGGAACGATTCCAAATAAGACAACTGAGTAAAATGGTTGATTTAGTGGTAAAAATGAAGATATAAAATCAACTTTTTTTTCAAAATATTGAATATTTTTATCTATATTATTCAAATAAATAATAGCTCTATTAATTTCATCAATAGCTACATTATAACATTCAAAATCGTTTAAAATATCTATTAATCCGCATTTATTTTTATTTAAAAAATCTGCATATTTTTTACATTGCTCTATTACAAAATTTTTGTCTATTACTTCATTGTAATATTGCTTATAGTTACTTTCTTTTTTACATATTATTCTATTGATCTCTATCAATTTTTCCTTATCTATTCCGCTATGAAAAATTAATGAATCCTCAGAAATATTATATTGATAACTACCTATAATATTTTTTATTTTGGCCTTGTTATTATTGTCTAATAAGGCAAAATTTCTTATACTGAAGATATTATCATTTTTTACAATTTTAACCGAGCATTCATTTTTCATATATAATACTCTGTTCTGTCATTAATATTAGCATTTTTAAATGCGTTAATTCTTTCTTCGCAAGCTAAACATTTACCGCAATGAACAAACTTATTATCAACCATTTTTGGTTTATAGCACGTCATAGTTTTTTCTATTGGAATATTGTGCTCAAAAGCCCATTTCACTTCATCATCTTTTCCAAATGGAGTTTTAGCAAATATTTCGTCTACATTTGGTGAAGTAATTTGCCATCTCCAGTCGTTCATACATTGACAACTTAAAATCGTGTTAATTCGCATTGCAACAATATTCTCGTGGTGGAATTCATCTGTCTTGATGACACCATTAAATATAGTTCTAATATCTTCTTTTAATTTGAAACTTAAAGCCACAGCATATTGAACTGCAAAAAAATGTAATATATTATCTCTCAATGGATAGCCTAGATCCAAAATATTTGCATGGTATTGTAAATTGTTTTTTATTTCTTTTGGAGGAACATTTGCTTTTATAGTTTCAACTTTGTTAAAGTTTTCTTTATAGCGGTTTAAAAAATAATCCTCAAAAAATATCATAGATTGTTTTTCTGCCTCTTGATTACCTTGTCCTCTATCTATATATAAGGGGAATATTCTCAAGTGGAAATCTTCCATAAGTCTTGCGGTGGTTGTAATGGAATCCAATCCACCAGAGATAAGCATAACCGCTGCTTTATTCTCTGGACTTTTAGTTATATAACCTCTTTTCTCAATTAAGATATTATTGTACATGTTAAACATTGCGTAATCAACAGCCATATATTTCTTCCTTTAGTTTTTTTAATGCCCTTCCTCTATGGGAATACTCCTTAGTCTCATTTTCATTTAATTCGCACATAAACTTATTGATTTCTGGAATTTTAAATAATGAACCAAACATATTCTTTTGGTCTATTTCACAAACATCTTTTTTAATTAAAATACCATCAACATTTCCAGATACAGTAACTTCTCTTTCACAATCAATATATGTTATTATACTTCTAAATTGAGCCTTATCTCCATCATTAAAAAGACTCGTTATATTATCGATTCCAAGACCTTTACAAACATGTGCTGTTAAAATACCAGGAAATTCATTATATTTTTCAATAAAAATTCCGGCATCGTCAACAATAACTGGTTGTTTAAGAATATCATAAGCCTGTTTAGCTTTGTATTTTGATATTAGTTCTTGGTCTAGTGTTTGAATTTCTACCAAATCTAACTTAACACCTTCAATTTCAAATACACCATCAAAAACTTCTTTAGCTTGATTTAGTTTAAAAGCATTTGTTGTAGCAAAATATAATTTTTTCATAATTTTTAATTTTTTTAATGATTAATAAAATATTGTTAAATGGCATTGCACAAATTTAATAGACTTTTAAAATAATATATTTAACATTGGGTTGC
>CAZBNS010000012.1:0-27686 GCA_964493475.1 uncultured Rhizobiaceae bacterium
AGTCGGTTGTTAAAACTCTCATAAATATTATAATTTCATCTGTTGGAATAACTGCACCAGCCACATATAAAGTCAATAATTTACTCTTTATAAATGGTATAAAGTGGCTACCCAAAAAAAATTTTGATAGCTAAAGATGTCTCGGGGTCGCGCCTTACCCTCGTTTTTAGATCGCCCAGTATTTCAAAATATATTTCGTTATTATTTATCATATACTAATATTCCTCCGCATTCATTATTGTCATAACCCTTGTTGTCTTACTTGGGTCTGTCGCATCTTCCGAGTGGTATTTAAGGTTTTTGTCGTAGTAGTCAATTTTAAAAAAGTATTTTTCTTTCTTAAATTTTATGCTTCCAAAGTCATGTTCTCCATAGGGGTCGTTGTTTTCATTAAATCTGTTAAATTCAATAACCTTGTTAATTAGTTTTTCTTTATCTTTATTTGGCAGTAATTCAACATATTTAGTTAAAAATACCTTTACAAGATTTGGATTTTTTAAGCGCTGTCTAAACTGGTCGTTTAGCTCTCTTACTGAAAATGTTTCTGCTGTTATTTCTGTTTTATTAAAAATTTGTTTTTTAAGTTTCATATTCAATCATAAGTCGTAGCTTATATCGCAATTATAGTGAAGCGGTGTCTTAATGTCCAGTCATAATTGTCAATAAAGTGTCTGTTTTATTAATTTTGTGGACAATTAATGAAGTCAATACGTCAAAAAATGTGGACTGCAATTTTTTACTAGTTTTTTTAATATTCTTTAAATGTTTTACTGATGTGTTAGAGTGTTTTGAGTTGATTTGGCTTTAAGTCATTAAGATGAAAGATTTTGATAGCCTAATATAATTTGAAAACTCAACATAAAACCGACCGGAAGACATAAATACTTCGGGTCTATAAAAAAATTACTTAATATTGGACTATTGAAAAATGGTAGCGGGACAGGGATTTGAACCCCGGACCCAAGGATTATGATACGTATGCGCTACAAAATACAAATCCTTTAAAATACTTGTTTTGTTAGCAATAGAATTTTCAAAAACTCAAAAATTCTATTCCGTTATCGCACATTTGCCCCATTTCCTGTCGGCTATTCAAATACAACGTCCCACTATTATATACAACAATATACAACTATATATTTATTTTTTCAATAGATATTTTGTATACAGTAATACGTAATTGTATCTTGATATAATCATTCATAATTTTTTGCATTCAACTTTTTATTCTTTACCTTTTAGTGCTGAAAATAAAGTCTTTGTTTTGCATATTTAGTTATGTAATCAATAACTAAATATTTCTATGAATATAATAAATCAAGGTAAAAATCACTTTGCCAACCAAGCTAAAAAATATCTAACCACAAAAGAACTAGCAAGACACCTAAGTATATCGGAATCAACTTTAATATCCTATCGTGCAAATGAATGTGGCCCGGCATATAAAAAGATTGGGAGAATGGTTCGCTATGACATAGAAGAGGTTAATTCCTGGATTGAGTTAGAAAATAAAAAAGCAAAAAAAGAAGATAAAAAAGACGACAATGGACTGGACAATAGACACTCTTTCCCTAGTTTGTCAGTCATTACTAACAACCAATAAAGGTAAAATAATGACTAAACGTATTACAAAAAAACTAACTCATGACCTAATAGAAGAGCTAAATGGAAATGAGGATATAAAGGTAAAAGATACCGAAATAAAAGGATTTTATGTTTGGTACTATGCTAAAACAGGATTAAAGGCTTTTTATATAAGATTTAGAACTCTAAATACAAAAGTTGAAAGAAATATAAGAATAGGCAGATACCCGGAGTTTAGAATAAAAGAGGCAAGGGAAATTGCGGAGGATTATAAACACAGAGTTGCCAGGGGAGGAGACCCAATACTAGACAAAGAAAAAGAACTTGAAGAAATAAAAAGAAATGAAGAGAAAAAGAAAATAGAAGCAGAAAAGCAAATTAAAGTAAAAGATCTACTGCAAAAATACCTAGATGAATACTCAAAGATACATAAAAAACTAGCAACCTATAAATCCGATAAAGCTCTGACAGCTAATTATATAAACCCGGTTTTAGGGGAAACATCCATAATGGATTTAAACTTTAAAATATTAAATGACCTGAACTGCGAGATTGGAAAGAAAAGTAAATCACAGGCCAATCATGTAATTGCTCTAATTTCCCATTTTCTAAATTGGTGCGAAGAACTAGAATATAGAGAAATAAATACCAATCCTTGTAGAAGAATAAAGAAATTTAAACTAAAAGGCAGAGATAGAGTTTTATCTTTAGAGGAATATAAAAGACTATTTGAGGCGCTGGAAGAGGGTAAAAAGCTCAATATATATAATCCTTTAACTTTTGATTTAATTAAAGTTTTAGCATTAACCGGCTGTAGATCATCTGAAGGAAAAGACCTAACTTGGGAAGAAGTAGATTTTGACAATAGTATGTTGAGACTAAAGGATAGCAAAACAGGAGGTAAGGCTGTGCCAATAGCAAAAGCAGCTATGGATATTTTGAGAGAAATATATAAAGATAGAGAAAATAAAAATGAAACATCTAAATATGTGTTTCCGTCATCCATAGATAAAAACAAACCTCTGGTAGATTTAAGAAGGCCATGGGCTTTTGCATTAAAATTTGCAGAAATTGAAGCCATAAGAATTCACGATTTAAGGCATTCGTTTACAACACTTGGCTGTATGAGCGGACAGGATATGGCGGTTATAAGCAAAGTACTGGGACATACTCAGATTACTACCACTCAGAGATATACCCATATAAATAATGTAAAAGGAGTAGAGGCAGCAAACGTAATAGCAAATAACATAATAGAGGCTACAAATGAAACAAATAAGAAATTTGAGCCGGTTGTGGTAAATGGCTAATAATATTTAATGGTATTTAGCTAGGCAAAAACCTATTTATATCTTCCAAGTACCATTTCACAAATTTCTCCCTAATGTTAACTTTGGCGTATATTTTACGCCTTTCTATTTTTATCCCATTGTTTTCTTCTTTTTCAGAATCGTAATTTATGGAAATTACTTCGACACTAAATTTCCAAAACTTCTTATTATTTTTTAACTCGTTTAGTTCAATTAGTTTTTCGTAGGCGGATTTAAACTTATAGTCAATTTTGTAGGTTGTTGTGGCGACTCCTCTTATAAATTCTAATCCATCAAAATAGCTTAAAGCTTTTGCTATACATGTCCTATGTTTTCCGCAGTCAACAAAATATTTTCCATCCATTGCGATATAGCTCATATCATCCTTTTTACAGGAACTGTGATAATATTCCGAAGAGTATTTTCGTAATAAGTCTAGATTTTGAGGCATTCTTTTCGCGTTGTTAAATACTTCATACCATGAATTGCATTCGTATTTATTATTGCAACCAACTATATCAGAAATTTTTACACAGTCATGATTATTGTTTATTATTTCTGATGCAAACTTTTCCATTTCCTTATCATAATCAATAAATCCTTCCCTAAAAACTTCTGGAACTTCTTTTGCCAATAATTCCTCAAGATTCATATGTAATTCCTTTTTTTAAATTAAATTACCAACTAACTCCAACTCTCCAATATACACTGTGATTCTCCTTTTCTAACCCATCTCTGGTCTGTAGATACTGCGGACTATGTATAGCCTTTGAATAGGTCAAAGACCAGTTTAAATAATCCCCATAGTAATTCAACCCAATCCCAAATCCGGACAAATAACCACTTCTTGCATTATATTGTCGTTGAAGAGTGTCATTGTATTTGTTTCTCACATAACCATAGTCATAGAAAATTGAAAGATAGGTTTTTGAAAGTAGTGAATTTAAACTTTCCCTTGTTAGGAATATAGTATTGTAGTTCATTGTTCTATTCATTAATGATGGTGTTTTGTTATCGTTATTATTGTTGCTGTTATGACTCTTGTTGTTTTTGCTATCTGTGTACTGTCCACTTCCGGTTATAAAATCAGGAAGTAATTGAAACACATTAACCCTCAGATCATTCCTAAAATAGAAACCATTGTCTCCGGATATGCTTGACTCTCTAAATCCTCTGACGGTATACTCTCCGCCTACAGAGAATTGGTCTTTGCCATAGAGGGGATTGAAGCTGTATTGGGAGTCTGCGGTTAGGGTATAGGTTATAGGTAGTTTGTTTCTTGTTTTTGTTGGTATTTGTTCTATGATTTCCTTTTCTTTTTCAGTATTTTTGCCCTTTATTTTTCTTTTTATCTCTTTTGTTGAATTTGTTCCATCCAGGTTTCTCATTTGGGTTTTAGTTAATAGAGGGAAGTTAAACCTTGTATTATAATAGACATATAGCTTTATAAGGTCATATTGCAGGTGCATTTCTCTTTTATCAACGTTCTTGGTTCCATAAACTCCTTCGTCCATTTTGGAGCCGAACCAGCTTAGCCCCCTTTGATAAGATGGTTTCAGGATTATTGTTCCATATTTTGTAAATATAGTATTATTTATGTAAATACTTCCACTTGATGTTTTCTTGCTTCCGGTATCACTTTTTAAATCCCTTATATAGCTTTCCGTATCTCTAATTTCTAATGTTGTTCCTGCATTGAGTTTGTATTTCTGCGTTCTATACATAACTCTGTCAAGGGAATAGGATTGGGTTATGGTTTCTCCTGTGGTATGGAATATTGTTTTTTGCCCACTATTTGTTGTTTTATAGGTGGAATAGTTCAGGCTATTATTTATAGTCCAGTAGCCTATAGGAAAAGATATATTGCTGTATAGGGATTTGCTGTATCTTTGTTTTTCTTCATCATTACTAAAGAAATCTAGTGTATTTTTGAATGGGTGTTTGTTTGCAGGATCATTTGGATCGTCAACTTTGTTGTTGCCATTAAAAAACGAGCTGTCTGTATAGCTAATGTATATGTTATCATTGATGGATATTAGGTTGTCTTGACTTAGCGAAAGACTAATTACATTCTCACCTGTGTTTTTACTTCCGGAATTATTCACTCCGGCTGTCAAAAATGTTGTTCTTTTACCTGTAAAAACACCATTCTTCATTGGGTCTTGGTTGTTGGTTATAATTACATCAGTATAGCCTGCGCCACTAGCGCCACCTGCTGTTGTTGGTTCAACACTCATTGTAATACTGTTGGATTGGAGGCGGTTCATTTGATCCAGTCCCTGTTCAAAATCTCTCATATTAAAAACCCTTTCTCTTTTGAATGGAAAGGCAAAGGCTGTTTGCATTGATTGGCGGGAACGAGTCCATGCTGATGGCTGTTTTTGATTTTGTTCTTGCTGTGTTTTTAGGTTTTCCTGTTTTACCTGCAGGGCAAGGGTTTCTAGTTGAGGTTCAAGCGCGGTGATTTCCTTTTTTAATTCCTCTTTTTTTAATTCGTTTGCTGAGTTTTTATGTTTTGTTTGAAGGGTTTTATACTTTTCAAACAGCTTTGTAAGTTCCTTTTCTTTAGGTGTTTGCTTTTGTTTTCTTTGGACATTAAGTTTTACACTATTAACCAAACCCTCCTCAATAATCACAATAAAAGTAGTTTTTACTTCCTCTTTCCCTGTTTTTTGATTTACTATTGGCTTGCCTGTTTTTTGGTCTATTACTTTTTCGTGGGTCATGTGCCTCATGTCAAAGTAAATCCTAGCCATCGTATAGCCATTATTGATATAGAAGTTTGTCAGTTTGGATTGTAGGTCAGTTATGTTGGTTTTACTTATGCACCTATTGAGAAAGCTATTTACTATTTTTTTATTTAGAGTTTCTGTTGAATAGACCTCATTTCCTTTTAAGATTATTTGATTGAAGCGATAGGGACAGGTGGCTTCCAGTTCAGATATGCAGTCAGTTCGGGTTTGGGCGCACTGTTCTATGCATTGTTTCTTGTTGTCTCCTTTGTTATCTTTTGCGGTATCGGTTTCCATTTGATTATTATTAATGGATTGATTACATTTATTTATACATTTGTTATATTCAACATCGCATTTGTTTTGAGCGGTTATTGGTTGATTTGTTGCATTACCATCTTCCACAACTCCTTCTCTAACTCTACTATCTCTTATGTTTTGTGTTTCACGGAGATTTTGTTGCTGTTCTCGGAATTGTCTTTGCTGTTCCTGCTGATGCTGGAGGATTTGCTGTTGGCGGATTGCCTGCTGGTCGGTAGTGGCATGGGCGGTTGCGAAATATCCAGCCAAAGTAAAGGTCAAAATATAAAAACTAATCTTAAAATATTGGGTTAATCTAAAAAACATAATTCAATCCTAACCTTATTGTATTAACCCCTATCTTAACCTTTCCCTCTCCATTGGGGTCATCAAATATCTGGTCTTTTATACTAAAGAATGAATATTCATAACCCAACACAACATCAAACCTTTTTGAAACCGAGTAAATAAATCCAAGACCAAAAGTGGGAGCAATTACCCAGTCATTATATCTTATAAATTCGTCCGCATAATACATACTATAGTCAGTGTAGGTATAGGTTGATTCATACTCAAAATGTCTTAGACCAACAGAACCAAATATGGTGAGTTTATCAATAAAGCTATTAGATATATTTAAGTCATTATTTGACTTGTTATTATGTTGATTGCCTAACCTACCACCATTGCCGAAGTTATACCCAACATTAACTCTTGCATTAAATATTGATGTTATCTTAACTTCTTCTGATTCAACTTGATCTGTTGTTCCCCTATATGGCCTTGTTGCTTTTTTATGGAGTGCATAGTCTGCATTTATAAAAGCCTCAACTCCTAAATATAGCTTTCCAATATCTCCACGAATACCTGCACCTATACCCGCACCATATCCAAATTCACTGTCGGACTTTCCAAATCCATCTGACATGTTATAGGAGCGGTTGGAAAGGGAGGAGATGTTGGTTTGGGCGGTTAGAGAGTAGTATGGTTTGTAGATGATGGAAGTGTTTGGAGTGGCGGCAAAGGATTTTTCAATAAATAAACTATTGCCTATAAAATAGATTATAGACAATAGTATTAAATTTTTTATCGTTCTTATTTTCATTTTAAAATTGTTTTGTTTTGTCTCCAATTGTAAAAACTTTATTCTCGTCTTCAAACTCAAATCTAAATTTAACAGTTGGATTATAATTACCAATTACCTCAGCTTTTATATTAACCCTTGGCAAAACTAGAGTTTCCCCTTCCTTTACTGTAAATGACAGGAAATATGGCTTGTTATTTGCTTTGTCCCATCCATTTCTCATTAGATAGTGTCCACTTTCACTGACAATAAAACCATTGTTATTATCTATTTGAAAAGAATCCAAATAATAGGTTCCAGCATCAAGTTTTATAGTTTCACTTTCAGGATATTTAAAGCCACTATTCATCATAAGTGCAGCCTTTGTATTCCCGCCAACCGAAAAGACCGAACCTTTTGTTCCATCTGGATTTATTTTTCTCCAAAAGGTTAGGGCTGATTTACCATTTCCTTCAAAATCAAAGCTGACAGTTGCCGGATTTTGAGTTTTAACGCTATTTGTAGCACATGAAACCACAAATAATAATATAGACAAACAAGATAGTAATTTTTTCATTTTTTTCCTTTAGTTTTTTTTAATAATTTAATAAATTAATAATGTAAAATAGTATAAAATTTTCTAGAAAAAGCTATTTTTATTCAATGTCATCTTTCTAATATTGCCTAAAACTTATCATTTTCTTGCTGCCATTATTCTTTATTTTATATTTCCAAGCCTTCCTAAGATATCATCTTGTCCAAGATTATCACCTACTTTACAAAAAACACCATTTTCATCAATATAATTTATTCTAAATAGGATATTTTTTTCCTTATTTTCAATTTCTATATATCTTAAATTTTTATTCTTTTCCATAATGGCAATTTTTGTTATTATACCATCTATAGGAGCAACAATAAATTCGTTCATTTGTAAACTTAAATAATCACTGTAGTATGGTTTATATTTGCCATTATCAACTACATAATATAGTAAAAATTCTTTTGCATAACTAGTATTTATTTGCAAAATAAATAGAATAAGAAATATAATAGTTTTTTTCATATTACCCTTTTTGTTATTCAACATCATCTTCCCAATACTCCCTAAAACTTGTCATTCTTTCCCATCCTTTGTTGGTGGCTTCCCATTGGAATAGTTCATTGTCTTGCTTAACATCTTTGTCCCAACAAGTATTATTTGTTTGACTTTGACAATTAGTGGGAGGAGCTTCAATACACTGGTCGCCTATCACAAAACGACAGCCATCGGGTAGTTGTTTATAACTATCTTTGCCTTTTAATGCACCAGCCCCACAAGAACCCGTACTAGCATATATTTTAAATCTCTTTCCATTTTCTAAGACTACATCTCTAAAACCACCACTTTCAGATTGACCATTCAAATTAATCATTGCAACTTTTTCTGGATCAAAATCATAGCCCTCACATTTTAAGTCTTTAACATAGACACTAAGATAGTTGGAATATTTGTTGCTATCTTCTTTATTTTCTTTTTCTACACTTTGATTATTAGCCATAGCAATATTAACCATTAAAAAACTAAATAAAATTATATATTTCATATTATCCCTATTAATTATTTTTTATTTTGTTGTTCATAAAGTAGTCTCAACTTTTCCTGTTGTTTTTGTATAAAATCATTGACTGGTGTTACTCCAAAAGGATTTGGATTATTTGGAAATAAAATTTGATTTGAGTCTTTGACATCAAATTTTATTCTTCCAAAATCAATCTTTCCAGTATAATCTTTGACATAACCATCATACTTATAAGTAAAATGCTCAACATGCACATGATTAACAACCCCTTCATACTTTTTAACCGTTGTTATATCAACAACTTTTCCAGTTATGTCATCCTGTTCAACTTTGGTTCCATTTTTCAAAAGTGGTTGTGTATATAGGGTTTGTTGAACGCCATTTTTAGTCTCTAAATTTACACCAGGTAAGTCTGGAGAACTTGTAATATATAATGTTCCATCGGCACCAGCTATAGTAAAAGTTCCTGGAGCTGCTAGTATGTCGGTTCCATAGTGTGGTCTGGCACCTTTTTCTCTTCCTGCACCCACATCTCCACAATTATCACTTCCACATCCAGTACTTCCTCTTCCCTCTCCATCCAGAATTGAAGAATAGAAGTTTGCGGTTCCTTTATTTATTGTTAGACTAAATGCATCTCCCATTTCTCTACTTGGATTTATTGATCCCTGTGAATAGTCATTATAGGTTGCTAAGGTGTTCCAAAGGTTGTTTGCATATAGTCCAGTGAGTAGAGCATCCCGCTGGTTAGTATTTAGAGCGTTATCTAGTCTATCGTTTTTAAGAGCAATAGATATGTCAGTACCTTTGTTTGTCATAAGGTAAAAGTTATCTAGCCACCTAACATCACTATTTAAAGTACCACCCAACATATTTTGCATATTACTTGTTATTGATAGGTCTGGATTTAATAGGCTTAATCTCATTAGGTCAATCTGTACTTCATCTGTTTTCATCTGAGTTTCAAACTCATTTTCTTTTCCTTTTTCTATATTTAAATTAAATCCTTCTGCATAATCTATTATATTTTCTTTACTAAAGTTTAGCGTGCAATCTTCGTTTGTTCTATATGCCCTATAATCTCCATCGTTTATAAACGTAATCTTCCCATTATAATCAAAATGCGCACTAAATGCTACACTTCCATTTCCTTGACTTGCATTATTTAAATTATTATAGAGTGCCTGATTTCCCTGTTGAATGACTTGACTATTTCTATTTTGATTTAGCCAATCCGCACCAGACATTTGATTTGTATTTTGATTTCCAAAATTCTTTAAACCCCAAATACCTTCTGCTGTATCTCCTCTATTTATTGCGGTTTGTTCATGGCTTGTTTTATTTCCATTAGCATCTGTTATAGTCCCATGTCTAGCTGAATTTGTTGTTTCATGGGCTATAATATTTATTAGTGTTTCTGGTTTTGCTAAGTCTATATTTTTATCTGCTAAATTTATTGTAATAGTTTGTTGTTTTCCATTATTATCCGTATAAGATAATCCCGCTATATTCCCATTAACATCTGATATCTCAAGATTATTAAAGTTATTACCGTCATTTAATATTTCAGCTACTTTATTCAATGATGCTCTTACTTCATCTGAATTTAAATTAGTAAGTCCATTTTGTTCTGCCGTAAGCTTCTTATTCTTCTGTATTTCAGCTATCTTTCCATCATCTCTTATATAATCCTTTACTGCTTGGATAAGACTTGTTTCACTATCTTTGAATGAATTTTCTATTGATTTTGTGATTATATTATTCCTTAATCCACTTCCTATTTGTTTTATATTCTTCCCTAAATCTTTGAAGTCTTTAGCTATACTTTTTACTCCATTTGTATTACCTATTGCTAATACAACAGTTGTAAACATAATCTCAGCAATTTTTTTATGACCTGTTAATTTTAACATAATATATAAATTAATGTTTTATAAAAATCATAAATATTTTTATTAGATAAAAAATAACAACTATATAAAATAATAAAACACAAAAAATCAATAAATAAGTTAATAAATAGCCATAATACTCATTAATATAGGGATTAATGCTATATATAATAATATAATAAATTAATAAAAATAGTAAAAACCCACTTAAGATTAAATCACTCTTATACTTTTTTTTATCAATTTTTATATTAACAAAAGCTGTTACTAAATATAATATAAGGCAGATTACTGCTAAAAAAATATAAAAAATATTAAATAATGTTATTTGACTTTTATTTATTTTATTGCCGAAAATCAATAAAAAAGATAATAAAATAAAATATATTAAATAAACATAATTAACTTTATTCTCAAAAATTTTTTTTATTTTAAAATCAATTTTTATAAAAAATGAATAAAGAGGTAATATAAAAAACGGAGCAAGAAGAAAAAACATTTTTATCCTATTTATTATTAATATTTCTAATAGCTGGATCAATATATTTTTTCCAACCTTCTGGAGTATTCAATCCTGTATGTGATTTTATAATACCAATACTTTGTTGAGGTCTGTTTCCAGTAATTCCCCAATTAATAAAATCAATAGGTGTTGTAGTCATTTTGAATATTGATCTATCTTTTAATTGTTCTATCTGTATATTTAAAGCTCCTTCCATTATTTTTGATGGATTTGCAAAAGTAGTTGGATAAACTAAAGGTATAAAATCTATTATTCTTGGTGTATTAGTACCTCCCATAATATCTTGTGTTAATATATCCCACCTATCATTTACAGCTATTGGTAGCTTTCCATCAGTCATAACATTTTGATTAAATTTATAACCATCAACATGTGGAGTTCCAATCAGCCCAGCCCCATCAACTGTTTTATAATTAATTAAACTAGGCATATAACTTTGATCCGCTATATTTGTTCCTGCTGCCTCATCAAATACTGTTAATAATCTAGGTAAATCATAAATATTTGTAAATTGTTTAATAACATTTCCACCGTGCGAATGAGCTACAATATTTAATGGTTCACCTTCTGCAAAATCATAATTATTTATAATATTTAGTAATTGATAAGCTGCTGCTGTTCTATCTTCCTGTGTATTTCCTCCATTCCAGAATACAAAATCGATATTTCCACTTTTATCACCATAAGTTTCAGCTGCTAACTTTGCCATTTCTAGACTATGTTCTTTTGATTTTTCATAACCTTTTTCGCCTCTTTTAAGAGGTAAGTTTGTTCCCTCAATATATATCGTCAAATTACTCTGATTTTTTACCATATTAGCAGCTATTGTATTGTTCAACAGCTTAGTTGCAGAAGAAGTATTACCTAATTGACTATTCAACCAACTCTGACTTGTAGCACTTCCACTTGTATTTATTGTTTGTCCGCTAACTGTATTTAGAAGACCATACATTCCACCTGCATAGCTTCCTGAATTATTTGCAATATTTTCATTCTTTGTAAATGGATGCGATGACTCATGACCATATGTATCCACAAACTTTTCTGTGTTTGTGACTGTATCATTTGCAGCGTTTAGATGTATATTTGATTGATTACCAGTTGCATCGTGGTCATATTTGCCAGCTATTTTATTATTCTTTTCATCTACTTCATTTTCATTATAATATATATTTACTTTATCATTATTAGTTGCTTTTTGTATTTCATTTATATCTTTTCCTTCGCTTAGATTATTTATAACATTTCTATCTAGCTTTATCATATTAACACCAGCAGTAGCATTACCTCTCCATTGGTCTACTACTTCTGTTAATTTTATATCTTTATTTGTAGATACTTGATAGGCTGTAACAAATGGATTAATCGCTGTATTTACTGCTCCTGCTGTAGCTCTCACAAAATTAGCAGGAAGATTTGTAAAATCTTTCGCAATAGACGCTCTTCCTTTACTCGTAAGTATTCTATTATCCACTGTAAAACTTCCATCTAAAGCACCTGTTATTTGGTCTTTAGTAATCTCTTGGCTAGTGTTTACATTTCTATTTAACCCAATCAATAACTCATCTATATTATTTACTGTCTTTGGTTTTCCATTATCATCAAGTAAAACATTTCCATTTTCATCTTTTAACTCAGTTACAATTACCTTTTCTCCATTTATCGTATTTGTTACATTTATACTTCCATTTCCTATAGTAGTTTTTGTAATCTGTTCCCTCTCTTCTCCTGTATTCTTTAGGTTTACAGTTGTACTACCACTAGGTGCAAGTGTTTGCTTTCCAGAGTCTGATGTTGTTCCTCCTCCTGTTGACATTCCAAAGCCTTTACTTTCACTTATATAGAAGTCGTTTAGGTCTGTATAGATTAAGTCTTTAGTGTTTAGATTTAGATTGTTGTTGTCTACAAATATACTTGATTGTGTTCCGTCACTATTTGTTATGGTTTCATATTGTCCTGATGCTATAATAGCACCAGTTATTGTAGTCTTACCCTCACTTCCTTCCCTAGTACCCACATTAACACTTACACTATTATTTCCTATTAAACTTGTTTGATTATTTACCCAACTGCTGTCTGTTCTGTCTCTTCCAACACTAAACCCAATGTTTCCGCTGTTGTTTCCTTTGTTGCTTTGTCCCGGTTTACTTGTGGCGCCCCTTAGTGCTGGCCCCATATCCCCTGTTCCAATTCCTATTCCTAAACTTGCAGACCAACTATTTCCTTTGCTGTAATATGTATCCTGTAGACTTTCTATAGTTAAATTATTTCCGATGTTCATTGTTAAATTTCCACCATTTCCATTTTCATTCTTTTGGGCTAATATATTAGCTCCACTAAACGTTGCATTATTACCTGTATTAATCAAGATATTTTTAGCAATTGTTTGACTATTGTTATAGGTAGTACTTCTTGTTCTGCTAGTAGATTCTCCTGCTCCAATGTTTATTTGCACTGCGTTATTTCCTACTGATACCCCTCCACTTAGGTTTTCTGATTTTGTTTCAGAGAAGAAGGTGTCAGCTATTGCTCTTAATATAAGATCGTTTCCTATGTCGTAGGTAGCTGTACCGTTTTGTGCAAATACATTTGAACCCTCCTGGAGCATATCATTTCCTGCGTTAAATGTTATGTTGCCATTGTCCGCTATAACGTTGCTTGAGGTATTCCATAGGGACTGTTCTGTTGATTTTGTGGAATTGGTGTCATAGTTTGCAAAGACGCTTGCATAGAATCCAGCCGTTGCGACGCTTCTAGTATCCAATAAGTATATTAGCAAGAATAGAGATCTACATTCAAGCGATTGTTCAAATATCATTTTATTATACAACCATCTTTATTACACTCACGAGTTATACATTTTCCACCAGTGCAGTTATACATAATAAATTTACGTTTTTTGTCCGAGTTTTGGAATTCCCACCATTTTTGTATTGAAACTGTTATATATTGGTTTTGGGTTTTTTGGGAATATGGTCTACCACAAACCTGATATTTTCCAATCAATTTATTTGTTTTTATATCGGTAATTTTTAAGTAAAAACACGCATTTCTAGTAAATTCATTTTTCTTTTTTTTCCAAGTTGACAAGTTATAACTAATTAAATAGTCGCAATTTTTAAAATTATTATTTCTTTCTCTTTCAATTATTCTATCTTTCAATACCTCCCTCTTTTCTTCTTTTGATAATATTTCTACATGGATATTAATATTTAGCTCTCTTAATGAAACTATAACTTGTTTATTAAGCTCAATAAGATCATAATCTGTATTATCCCATACACTTTTTTCGTTATTTTCAAAATATACACAATATCTATCTTCTGTATTCACATTATATGATGGATTTTGCTCGCTCAATTGTCTGTCATAGATATCGCGTTTATTACAAGAAGTTAATGATAGTAAAATTAATAAAAATATTATCTTTATTAGTGTTTTCTTATTGTTATTTTTATCAATATTTTCTTTATTTTTTATATCTATCAATTCCGTGCTCCTTTATATTAAAAATTAAATTCCAAATTCCAACAACTGGTTCTATTGGATTATTTGGTGCAGTTACTTGTCTAACTCCATCTTTCTCGTTCCAACTGTAACTAGATTGAGTTTGCAATTGTGCATCCAGGTTATTCAAATCACTTGTGGAAGAAGTCCAAACTGTTTGACTCACACTGCTAACAGCATTTTCCCAACTGCTTTCGTAGACAGCAGGTCCCATTGCATTCATAGTTTGTGTATAGCTCAATTGTATTCCCTGTTGGCTCAAAATATTCATAGCGCCAACTCCAATTATTGTTCCTTGGCTATGGAATTCATTTGTAGAGTAGATGTCTTTTCTTTGAGTTAGATCGTTTGCTACGATTGTATTCATTGTAACCATATCTCCAAGACCAAATAAATTTAGTATTTTTATTCCTGCACTTTTTATTGTATCGCCTATCGCACCGTCCGTTGGATTGACACGAGCAACAACACTTGCATCGTCTTCAACTATTTTTTCGGCTCCACTCTCCCCACTAGACTGTCCTAATACAATATAATTTGTATATTTCAGATTTGATAAATCTTCTTGATTTACAACTCCTTCTTTGTCTTTCAGATAACTACCTGTTTCTCCCAATAAACTAAATGGAGCCGAGATAATTCCAACTATTTGTCTCAGTGATGAAGTATTTTCACCAAAACCCGGTATATTTTCATAAACAGCTTCAAATGCCATATCTATAGTTGAGGATGCTCCTTTTATAGCCATTTTAGTATTGCCTCCAAAATTCTTAAAATCATTTGCTATTTGGAATCTTCCCTTACTTGTAAGTACTCTATTATCAACAGTCATACTTCCATCCAATGCCCCTGTTATCATATCTTTTGTGATTTCTTGACTATTGTTTACGTCCCGGTTTAATCCTGCAATGGTTGGGTCATTATTGTCAAGAGTTTTTCCATCAACTGCTATGAGTTTGCCGGTCTCATTTCCGTTTTCGTCAAGTTCTTTTGTATAGGATTGTACTCCTGTGGTTATTGTTCCATTTCCAATAGTAGCCCTTGTGATTTGTTCTCTTTCTTCACCTGTGCTTTTTACTGACATTGTGGTGCTTCCGCTTGGTGCAAGAGATTGTTTTCCGGAGTCGGATGTTGTTCCTCCACCTGTGGATAGTCCGAAGCCCTTGCTTTCACTTTTGTAGAAGTCGTTAAAGTTGATATTCATATTAAATTACCAAATATATTCATTTAACCATACAGCCATCTTTATTGCATTCACGAGTTATACATTTGCCAGCGGTACATTCAACTACAGTTGTGGTTTTGTTGCTTTTGGAAGTTTGGAATTTTCACCATTTATTTAGTGATTTGTTTATAATTTGTTCTTGTTTTGATGGATTAATAAAAAATTCGCCGTTGCTAACACTATAATCTCCCACCATTTGACCAGTTTTAATCTTGATAATTCCTATATGCAATAAAGCAAGAAACTCCGTATGAATAGGTTTTTTTTCTTCAAGCATTGAAAAACGATAATTTATCAAATAATCACAATTTTTATAACCATTCTCCCTTTCTCTTTCTATTATTTTATTTTTCAATAATTCTCCACCTCCTTCCGTGAGTTCTAAAACTTTCTCCTCTTTAAGATTTATTCCAAATTCTCTTAATTTTGTAGCCACCTGCTTATTTGCCAATGTATTATTTATTTTTACATCATCTATTCTAGACCATCCCCGAGCTTCATAAAACAAGCAATATTTATCTTTTGTGTTTACTCTATGAGGCACATTTTTATGTTCCCAATTTCTATCAGTCAACTTATAGGCAAAACCCATTGAAACACAAGACATCAAAAATAAATCAAAAAATACTAAAATCAATTTTTTCATAAAACTTCTTTATTTTCTATAATTATCCATACTATGTTGATTAATATTGAATAATAAATTCCATATTCCAACAAATGGCTCAATTGCATTGCTTGGTGCGGCGGTTTGTCTTACTCCATCCTTTGGATTCCAATCATATTGCACATTATCATATAAAATAGTCCCCTTTGTTCCAAGTCCGCCATTTTCAGCTGCAACATATTGAGTCCTTTGAATAACACTGCCAACATTATTTTCCCAAGAATTTTTGTATACAGCTGGCCCAGCAGCTCTTATGGTTTGCGTTGAATTTAAAATAATACCTTGATTGTTTAACATTTTCATTGCCTCAATACCTATTATGGTTCCCTGACTATGGAATGTATTTGTTGAGTATCCAACATTTGCTCTTTGAGCTAAATCATTTGCTACAATATTATTCATTGCAACTATGTCGCTAAGTCCAAATAAATTCAGAACTTTCATGCCGGCACTTTTTATTGTATCACCTATTCCTCCATCGGTTGGATTGACACGAACAATCAGATTTATATCTTTATCCGTCTCTCGATCCGCCCCTCCTTTTCCACTTGACTGTCCCATTAAAGCATAATTACTTCCCTCCCTTGTTATGTCTTCCTGACTAAGCTTATTACCATCTTTATCTATCAAATAGCTACCTGTCTCGCCCAGCAAACTAAATGGAGCGGAAACCACACCTGTTATTTGTCTTAACGATAAAAGACCTTCATCAAATCCTGGAACATATTCATAAATAGCTTCAAAAGCCCTATCTACTGTGGAAGCTGCACCAGCAACTGCTGTTTTAGCATTAGGAATAAAATTCTTTAAATCACTTCCTATACTTTCTATTCCTCCCTTGGTAAATACCCTATTATCTACTGTTACACTTCCATCTAAAGCACCTGTAATCATATCCCTTGTAATTTCTTGGCTAGTGTTTACATTTCTGTTTAGTCCCGCTAACAATGGACTATCACCTGATTGGATTACTCCTCCGATCACACCTACAACCTTACCATTTTCATCTTTCTCATAGCCTGTTACTCCTGTTCTTATACTTCCATTTCCTATAGTAGCTTTTGTAATCTGTTCTCTTTCTTCTCCTGTATTCTTTAGGTTTACAGTCGTACTACCACTAGGTGCAAGTGTTTGCTTTCCAGATTCTGATGTTGTTCCTCCACCTGTTGACATTCCAAAGCTTTTGCTTTCACTTATATAGAAGTCGTTTAAGCCTGTATAGGTTAGGTCTTTAGTGTTTAGGGTTAGGTTGTTAAATATCTCCATAGTTTATTTATTTTTATAACTCATATTTATTTTAATAGGTTCAAGTTCTTTTCCATTTATAGATATTCCACCAATTTCTAAAACGGTGTTATCAACGGCTCTACAGCCAAATGGCGATGAAAACTGCCTTCCAACTGATAATATTATTATATTTGTTTGTATTGCGGTCCTGCTTAGTAAATAATTTGATACATCCATATTAAAATCTTTTTCCCACTCATTTTCTCTTTCGCTATAAATTGGGTCTATAATAACAATACCGTCAGTAGCTAATGGGGTTAAATTTATTTTTTGTCTTTTTCCATTTTTCATAATAAATACTTTTGATGTATCAAATATTACTTTATTTGTTTCTAAAAACATTTGATTGCTTTCAGTTTTTACCATTTCAAATTTTATATAAAAATCATTTCTACAATTACTATCTTTATTTGAATAACTAATAAGAGGAATTGGTGGAATCCACCACATCCATAATTCTCCAAATTCGCTTTTAAAATTTGAAATATTAATTCTTACTGGCAACAAATCCTTGTTATTTGCAACAAAACCAAGCTGATACGTCATTATATTTGGGGTAATACGAGAAATTTCCCAATCATTATTTAAATTTTTGTATTTTACATCTTTTAAAATATATGTAGAACAAGAACTTAAAAATATAGTTGTTATTAAAATAAGTTTTTTAAAATTAATGTTCATTTATTGTGCTAACCTCCATGAGTCATTATGTATAGTATTTCCATTAGTATCTCTTATTATAGTGACATTTTTAGGTACTCCATTATTATAGCTATTTTTTATTTGTTGAGCATTTGAGCTATAATTTGGAACATCAAGAGCTGTTCCTATTATTCCATATAACGTTCCTGCAAAAGATGTGGGAATAGTAGTTGCAAGTTTTTTATTAATTTCAGCTTCAGTTGCACCATTTGCTCGCATTTCATTAACCATTCGGTTGCTTTCAATATCATGGTTATCGGTCATTGATTTTCCACCTGGCACTACAGCATATAAAAATCTAAAAAAAGGATTTCTGTCTGTTGCAGCACCGCTATCAACCTGGGTATACATATTTAACGAACCTTTATCTGGAATCGGCATATTATTCTCGTCTCTATTAAAACTAGATCTGCCCATAACTTCATCTCCAATACCTAAACTTGGGAATGGGTGCGGTGCAATATCTTTTTCTCTACTTAGTGTTATTGGATTTCCCGGTATTAAAGCGATGGTTTCAACTATGCCGCTAATTGTTGTAAACGCATTAGTTCCAAAATTAGTAAAATCATTTCCTATACTCTCCCAGCCACTAACATCTCGCATTACTGATTCTCCATCTGTGCCAATCACTTGGTTACCGTTTTCATCTAGGACTGGTGTTTGTCCCACACTCATAAAGCCTAATAGAACACGGTTATCTACCGTTACACTTCCATCTAAAGCACCTGTTATTTGGTCTTTAGTAATCTCTTGGCTAGTGTTTACATTTCTATTTAACCCAATCAATAACTCATCTATATTATTTACTGTCTTTGGTTTTCCATTATCATCAAGTAAAACATTTCCATTTTCATCTTTTAACTCAGTTACAATTACCTTTTCTCCATTTATCGTATTTGTTACATTTATACTTCCATTTCCTATAGTAGTTTTTGTAATCTGTTCCCTCTCTTCTCCTGTATTCTTTAGGTTTACAGTTGTACTACCACTAGGTGCAAGTGTTTGCTTTCCAGAGTCTGATGTTGTTCCTCCTCCTGTTGACATTCCAAAGCCTTTACTTTCACTTATATAGAAGTCGTTTAGGTCTGTATAGATTAAGTCTTTAGTGTTTAGATTTAGATTGTTGTTGTCTACAAATATACTTGATTGTGTTCCGTCACTATTTGTTATGGTTTCATATTGTCCTGATGCTATAATAGCACCAGTTATTGTAGTCTTACCCTCACTTCCTTCCCTAGTACCCACATTAACACTTACACTATTATTTCCTATTAAACTTGTTTGATTATTTACCCAACTGCTGTCTGTTCTGTCTCTTCCAACACTAAACCCAATGTTTCCGCTGTTGTTTCCTTTGTTGCTTTGTCCCGGTTTACTTGTGGCGCCCCTTAGTGCTGGCCCCATATCCCCTGTTCCAATTCCTATTCCTAAACTTGCAGACCAACTATTTCCTTTGCTGTAATATGTATCCTGTAGACTTTCTATAGTTAAATTATTTCCGATGTTCATTGTTAAATTTCCACCATTTCCATTTTCATTCTTTTGGGCTAATATATTAGCTCCACTAAACGTTGCATTATTACCTGTATTAATCAAGATATTTTTAGCAATTGTTTGACTATTGTTATAGGTAGTACTTCTTGTTCTGCTAGTAGATTCTCCTGCTCCAATGTTTATTTGCACTGCGTTATTTCCTACTGATACCCCTCCACTTAGGTTTTCTGATTTTGTTTCAGAGAAGAAGGTGTCAGCTATTGCTCTTAATATAAGATCGTTTCCTATGTCGTAGGTAGCTGTACCGTTTTGTGCAAATACATTTGAACCCTCCTGGAGCATATCATTTCCTGCGTTAAATGTTATGTTGCCATTGTCCGCTATAACGTTGCTTGAGGTATTCCATAGGGACTGTTCTGTTGATTTTGTGGAATTGGTGTCATAGTTCATAAATACGCTGGCGTACATTCCTGTTCCGAAGGATGTGCCTGCTGCGGTGGCTGCACCGGCTACAGAGGCTGCGGCTGCTACAGTTGCGTTAGCAAGATTTACTGTGGCCATAGCTACATTTAGTTTAGCGTCTTCTACTGCATCTTTGCTTGCCTTTCCTTCTTTATATAGCTGTTCTATGCGATCCAGTTCGTCCTTTGCATTCTTTAATTCTTCTCCCGCTTTTACAACTGCATCAGCAGCATAGGCCACATCTACATAGGCATTGCCTATTTTTACTCCTGCGGTTATAGTGGTTTGGTCGTATTGATAGCTGGAGGAGTTGGTGTTTTGTCCAGCAAGTAGGAAAATATCACCATCGTTTGCGGTGTAGTTTATGTTTCCATTGTTTGAGTATACAGTTGAGCCTACTTGGAGAATATTTCCAGTATTTATTGAATTTCCATTTTCGTCTTTTTCTTTGGAGTGGTTTGCTATTATGTTTATATTGCCGTTGTCTGATGTGATATTGCTTCCGGTGGAAATACTGCTTTGACTTTGGGTCTTTTCTTCTGTTTCGTTGTATTGAACTCCTGCACTTAGCTGTTGATCAAACTCAACAAATACTTTGTCAAATCCTTTTGTATATTCTCGGCTGTAGTCGCTGTATGTATCTTTTACATCAAGGATGTTTACATTGGAGTTGAGGGATGCTAGGGTTATTCCATAGTCCGCACTTAGATTTGAACCAGCTATAGTCAAGCTATCTTCTGCTATGGTTGTAATTGTTCCATCTGCATTTAGATTACTTGCATTGTTTATGTTGTTGTTGTATCCGCTTTCTTGTATTTTAGTGTTGGTAGATATTCCGGCTGTCATATCAGATATATAGTCAACAGCATAGACACCTCCAACTAGACCACCAGCTACCATGCCCACTGATGCCGCCACGCCTCCTATTGCACCGCCAACCGCTGCCCCAAGTAAATTTCTTTTATTGGTTTGATGGAATTCATTATGGAAAGAACTTTCAACTACTGTGCCAATGAATGTTTGTCCGCCAGAATATGAATAAATATCCTGTCCTGCGGTTAGGTCTGTAGATATTAGAGTCATATCCTTACCCGATTGTAGGTTAATGTTTCCGCCAGCAGTTAGCGTTGTTTTAGCTGTGGTTTCTTTATAGTCTTCAGTCATGTCAGTTCTACCAACCTTTGATTGGGTTCCGCTATAAGCTCCAGCTATTGCTCCCATTGGACCACCAGTGGCAAACCCAGCCACCGTGCTGACTGCAATTGTGGCTAAGTCCATTCTTTGTTTCTGTTGGAAACTATAATTGTAATCCCAATCCATTGCATTTTTTAGGGTTAGGTTGTTTTCTGCTATTAGATTTATATCACCATCTGTTGCACCGAAGTTTGTGCCTATAGCTGTTATATCATTATTTGCTATTATTGTCATATTATTGTTTGCATAAATACTACTATTGAGATTCTTTAGACTAGCGGTTTCATTTATGCTTATACTGCTTTGATATATGTTTTTTTGTTCTGATCTTGAATAGGTTCTGTTGTAATCCTCAATGGTTGTTGAATTGAAGTTATTACCTGCTGTTATTTGTATGTTATTGTTTGCTAGCAGTCCAGCACCTATCATACTTATGTCATTTGCGGCATCTATTATAAGATTGCCTGCGGAGACTATTTGAGCAGTTGTTCCTATATAGGTTCTAATCTCCTCATAGGATGCCTTCTTTGTGTGGTGGGAGTATTCTTCCCTTTGGCTATTGGTTATGTTATTTAGGTCTCCTGTGGCTATATATGTGGTACTATCTTTGTTAAATGTTCCAACCATTCCACTTATGTTGTTGACCTGTCCCTGGGAGTAGGCGATTTTGTTTCCTGTTTCATCAAGGAGATAATTACCTTTGTCATCGGTTTTATATTGGATTGTATTGAGATATACTAGGTCTCCCCCAATTATAGTTGCCTGGGCTGCTATGGTTTTTGTTCCGTCCTTGTTTGTGAAGTTCATGCTTGAAGTAGCGTTGTTTATTTGGTCTGTGGTGATTACCACTTGTCTATTTCCCCATATTGTTCCGCTGTTGTTTAAAGTTGATGATTTTGCATTGTCTTTGCCTTGAATGAGGATATTGTCTCCGGCAATCATTGTTCCTGTATTCATAGATGCGGAGTTTTGAGATTGGGCTAATGTGAATGCTGTGTCATAGGTTGGTTGATAGGTTTTATCGTAGGCTGTTTGGAATACTGTTTCTGCATCGTTTTCATAGAAGATGGTGGACTTTTCAGTGTAGATTTGATTGTAGTAGGCGGTTTCTATTTTGTTAAGTTCATTATTGTATATTTCATTGTAGGCCTTTTGTTTTGCGAGGTCTAGGGCTTGGGCTTCGGTTATCATGGCGAATCTAGTCATGCAAGCTATAGCTCTGGCATTGCATTTGTTCACCGAATCTGGGTCAACATATATGTATGCTACTCCTTGGTTATTTGTTTTTGCGGATAATGAAGTTATTTTAGTGCTTGCTTCCTGTTTGAATGATTCAAGATATTGTTGAACCAGTGCATCGTAGTCTTCTTGATTGTTTGTGATGAGTTTTTGAGTGTTTTCCGTAGCGGTGGATTTGTCCTGCTCGGTTATGCTTTCTTTGGCCTGTTGTTGTGCCTCTTGGCTAATTTTGTCAAGTTCGGTGTTGATTGCGCTGTTTCCTGCGTTTGTGGATTCAGTTATAGCTTTGTCAGTTGCCTGTTTTATGGACAGTTGCGATTGTAATTCTGCATGATTGCTTGAGTTTGCAAGAAGTTTATTTACTGTCTCCTGGGCTAGATATATCTGAGGGACTAGGACTTTCATTGTTTCTCCATCCGGCGTGGTTATGGTTTTTGAAACGTACCAGACTATGTCCTCGGTTAGGTTGTTTATTTGCTCCTGTGTGAGTTCCTTTCCAAATTCTAATTTTTGACCTGATGCATTTTCTATTTCTTTTATTTTTTCAGGGTTAAGAGTTTTGAAGAGGTTGTTTATGTATTCGTCTATTTCCTGATCTGTTATTTTGTTGTTTTGGAAGAAACCTATCTGCTCTAAATATGTCTTGATCATGCTGTGTTCCATGTAGGCGTCGCCAAGAAATTTTTGGTCTATGGAGAATGGGTCTAAACCTATTCTATTAAGGAAGTATTGGCTTCCGAGGAATCTGCTTATGTCTATAAATAGTGGGTCGGTTTCGTAGAGGAATTTTGTGTTTGTGTCATTGGTTTTTCGAAAGATTCCGTGATTGTTGGTTGGTAGTTTTATTATGTCAAGAAGGTCTAGTTTGCCGGTATCTATTGCTTTGTCTAGTAAGGTTTTATTGTCTGTTGCTTTGGATGAGTAGGGTAGCTTATCTATTGAAGTGTTTTGTTCTGTGTTGTTTTGTTCATTTGTTTCGTTTTCTTCTGCGGTTTTGGCGTTGTTTATTATGGGTTTGTATGCTCCATTGTTTAGGCTGTCGGATGTTATGGATATGGTTCCTTGTGATACTATTCTTGCTTCAGCTCCTATAGAGCCTATAAGTACACTATGGTATTGATTTGGCAGATACAACATTATATCTTTGAAGCTTCCTGTTTTTTTCCTCTTCTTTGTTCCTCTTGCCCATAATGATACATCATTAACCACAAATTCAGCTATAGTATTAAATAATTCATCTGTTTTTAGGGTTATGCTGTTTTTACCATATATTATACTATTATAATTGGTAATTCTATCATTGGAGTTTATATCTATATTTCCATAATTTGACACTATGTTGCTTTGATTTGATGTCAGAGTTGATTCATTAAAGTATCTACCATACATTTTTGTTGTATTATTGTTGTAGCTGTAGGGTGGCAGTCCATAATACTCATATCTTAGCTCCACTGCACAGTTTGGATTTACAAAGTAATTACAGCTGTCGCTTCCATAGTTGATGGTTTCATTGGTTCTTATGTTTATGTCATAGTCGGCCTCTATTCTTCCATCATAGTTTATTAATTTGTTTAGTCTACTTAACTCTCCATTTGTGCCATTTATATTTATATCTCCTTTTGATATTATACCATAGCCAATTTCTATATTCTTGATTATGTTTTTATCTTCATCTTTAACTATTCCTATATTCTTTTCTGCATCAAGGGTTACTGTAGTTCCGCCCGCATTGTTGAAGAGAATGTCGGCTATGTTTAAGTGCATGCTATTGCCAGAGTATATCAGGGAATCTTTGTTGTTATGAAGAACACTATTGCTTGTGAGAGTCATATTGCTATTTGAATATAATCTTCCATAGTTGTGGATTCCTGTTTGTTCTATGCTTGTTTGGTCTTTGTTATTAGTTCTGGTTTGAAGTAAATATTTAGTATATTCACTTAATGTTCCGGAGGAAGTATCAAATTCAGTTAGAGACCAGTTTTCTTTATTGTATGAATCTGTGTCATTTGTTATGCTGTGTAGGTAGGCAACTAATTGTTTGGTTTGATCTTCAGTTAGGTTGTTCCAGTCTATTTCGTTTGAGAGGTAGTCAAGTTCATCGTTTATTGTTTTGTATTCTGTTTCTATTTTGGTTAATCTTTCTGCTTCTTGTCTTGTTCTTTCGGTTGTTAGGATTTGCTCTTTATTTATGATTGTTTCAATTCCGGTTGGGTTTAGCTCTATGAATTGTTCAAGGGTCAGACTACTATCCGGATGCTCTTCGTTGTATTCTTCCAGTCGGTCAAGCTGGTCTTGGATTTGTTTGTTGGTTTTAGATTCTAGCTCAGTTAGGTCAATTGTCCAGTTTTCAATGGTTTCCTCATACTTCTGATCTCCCAGAAGTTCTCTTAGCTGAACTTCGATATCATACTCATTTAAAAGCTTGTCATGGGTTTTAATTATATATGTTTTATTTCCATCTTCGTCAAGGATTGAATTGCCATCAGCATCCAATTGTTCCACTTCTTCTTCAATAGTAATTTCAGAACCGATTTCAAAATTATTGGAGTTAAATATAAAAGTATCTTTTGCTTCATTTATTGTATTTTGTATTGCCAAGTATCGTATTCTCTTCTGAACTAGGTAGTATTTAGCTTCATTGTTTGTATTTAAAGTAATTGCCAATAGTTCACTGAGTTCATCCAGGTTTGTAATGCTATTTAGGTTATCTATTTTTTCTTTAGCATATTCCGGAAGGTCAATCACTGCCTTATAATCAGATATGACGCCTAAATCATTTAACCTATAATCACTATTTGTATTTGCCTTTGTGAAGAGGGTCAGGTTTCCAGTTGTTGGGTCTTTTGCATTGAATATATTTCCATCTGCGTCTATATAATCACGGAATACTCCTATAGCCTGGAGGGAGCCTTGGTTAATTATCCTTTTGCCTGCGGTTATGGATAGGCTATCGCCTGCGGATATATTGCCGTCATTATATACAGCAATGATTGCATTTAATATTATATCGTTTTCTGCAATTAGTGTTGAGGTGGCGGTGTTTGTGATATCGTTTCTTGAGTTGAGGACTATGTTATGGCCAGTTAATTCGTTTCCCGTATCTTTATCATTGTCTATAGTGATATTTTCCGCTGTGATGGTGGTGGTTCCATAGGTAGAGCCAATTACCCCCTCAGTAATAAAATTAGTTAGAAGGTCTATAGTTATATCTCCATAGCTAGTTATTTCTCCGCTAACATTAGATAAGTTATTTGATTTTAGCTTTATATCATAGTTGGCATATATGGTGGAGTCATTGGTTATTTTGTCTGTAGCATCTATATTTACCGAATCTATTCCAAATATAATGGAATCGTTTTTGTTTTGTAGGTTGTCTGTTTGAATATCTATGTGTCCTGCATATATGTTTGAGTTGTCAATAGTAATTGTGTATTGGTCAGTGGTTGTAGTTTTGTTTTTAATGTTTACGCTTTTGGTCTGGTCAAGAGTTTGGAGACTGGTATCCTGCAGTATTATATTGCCGTCTGCATCAAAGTTTATATCGTCAACATAGGCCACCACATCCCCCCTTGTCCTAACACCCACTCCATGCTCAGTTGCGACTATGCTTACCTTGCCCGCATAGATACCACCCATAGCAGTGGAGTCAAAGGCAAATTGGGGTTTGGCTTTTATGATTGCGTCATCACTGACTACATCAAATTCTCCTGTAATTTTATTATAGGTGGCTCTATCATTTCCTGTTTTGATCTCAACGGTTGTATCAGCACTTCCAATTATATCTCCGCTTATGTTGGCAACTCTACTTATTAAAGTGAGATAATCAGTATTTTGCGCATCTATACCTATGTTATAGCCCACTATCTCGCCTTTCTCGTTAGTGATGTTTTTACCTATGACATTTATTACTGCGTTTGGTTCACTTGATAGTTTAAATGGATTTAGATTGCCATTGGCATCAAGGGAGCTATTTGTATTTGGATCTAGGGATTTTCCAGTTATAAGGGATAGTCGAGCAGTATTTATAAATCCGCTACCACTTACCATAATTCCATTTGGATTAGCAATTATTACATCAGCTTTCTTTCCTGCAACTTCAATATGTCCGGTTATATTGGTTTGCTGGTTTGAGGTTATTTCATTTAAAATTATATCAGCCATTCTGCCGTTTGCCCCATTCATATTGGGATTGCCATAGATAACCCCACCTAGATGTGTATTTACAGCCTCGCCTTTGTAATTGTTTAGAATCAGATTTTCTTGATTAACATCTAGCTTTTTATAGTAGTTAGCAGAAACTCCACCAGATGTAGCATTGTTTATATTTACCATTGGCGTGCCGTTTTGAGTGCGGTCAAGGGCTGTGCCATCTACACAGTTTCCCAGGGAGTCATAGCCACCAGCACACATAGATTCATCAATTATTATATTGTTTATAGGATTATCCTTAATGTTCTGATAGGGAGATTGGGGAGAGTATCGAGAGGAGGAACCCTCGTCCTGTCTAATTCGTCTGTTTTCATTTCTGCTGGGATCTCGGGAGAAGCCACTATAGTCTTTAGCGTGGACTGATGTTGCTGATATTGTGGAAATGATTGATTGAGTTGCAAGAATGGAGAAAAATAATTGAGAATAGAGAATTGAAATTGAAAGGATAGTGGATATGAGTTTTTTAGAGTTGGGTAATAAAGTCGATATTGCTTTATTAGAGTTATATAATAAAATAGACATAACTTTTTTAAAGCTATCTTTTAATTTTCTAAAAAAAGATAATGTATAATTACATTTATAACTAAACATTTTATTACTATGGATTCCTCTCGCATTATGACATTTTAGATTATATGTTAAAATATTTATAAAATCAAGGAAAATGCAAGTAAAAATTGGGCACTGCACAAATTTAATATACTATAAACAATTCAGTAAATCTTTATGAAATA
>CAZBNS010000013.1:0-26298 GCA_964493475.1 uncultured Rhizobiaceae bacterium
TAATTCCGAACAACGCTCGCACCCTTCGTATTACCGCGGCTGCTGGCACGAAGTTTGCCGGTGCTTATTCTATAGGTACCGTCATTATCTTTCCTATTAAAAGAACTTTACAACCCGAAGGCCTTCATCATTCACGCGGTATTGCTGGATCAGGCTTTCGCCCATTGTCCAATATTCCCACCTGCTGCCTCCCGTAGGAGTCTGGACCGTGTCGCAGTTCCAGTGTGGCTGATCACCCTCTCAGATCAGCTACGGATCATCGCCTTGGTGGGCCATTACCCCGCCAACTAGCTAATCCGACATAGGCTCATCCAATAGTGAATTAGTCTTGCGACTAACCCTTTCCCGATATATTGCTATACCGGCGTATGGAGCATTAGACACCGTTTCCAGTGCTTGTTCCCCTCTACTGGGTAGATTCCTGTGTGTTAATCACCCGTTTGCCACTTTACTCGGATATTGCTACCCTTTCTCGTTCGACTTGCATGGTTAAAGCATACCGCCAGCGTTCGTTCTGAGCCAGAATCAAACTCTTAATTTTTTAAAATTTTCAGTTTATTCTTACTCTTTATAATTATATAAAACTTATTGCTTGACGTGAGTCAATAATAATGAGTAAGTCAACTATTCATCGCCTACCACCTTTATTATTTTCCTCATGTGATAACTTACATTTACAATAAAAAACAGCTTAGTGAGTATTTTAGAAGCAAAAAATTTTAAAGTCAATAACTATTTTAACTTTTTTTGCTAAAAAAGTTCAGACTTTCAATTTTTTCTTGGAGTTTCCGAATCTCACCTTAAACATTATAATACAAGTTTTTCTATTAGTCAAGAAAAAAGTTTATTTTTTTCATTTGCCAATAAAAGCAATAACAATATAGGTTAAATCTTATAAATATCAAAAAAATTTATTTTTTATTTGGAATTTTTTTGTTAGTTAGCCTATAGTTTTCCTTTAATTTTGTTCCGTAGCTCCCCTTTGTCCTTCGGACATTTCCCCTCAAGGAGGGGAAAGATTGTTCTGGCTTGTTGAACTATTTTTTCTTAACCACCGCTCAAAATCTTCCTCCTTGAGGGGAAATGCCCGAAGGACAAAGGGGAGCTGCAGAACAGCTATACAATATAATATTTAATCAAAATTTAATCTAATATAAAAATACATAAAAGATTATCATTCTCGGTTATCAAACTTTTATTAAAATTTATTTTCTTAAAGTTTGACTAAATAAAAAAATAAAATAAAATTTAGACAGATAAATTATTTTATTTCTTATGCAACTTCCAATTTTAGATCCAGTAATTTTTCAAATAGGTCCAATAGCTGTTAGATGGTATTCCTTAGCTTATGTCTTTGGAATAATATTCGCATGGTTTATCATAAAATATTTCAATTCAAAAGAAAAAGTATTTGATGAAAAAAATATTAGCGATGATTTCTTTCTTTATTCTGTTTTATCTATAATCTTGGGCGGAAGGCTTGGTTATGTTTTGTTCTATAATTTTTTATTCTATATAGAAAATCCAATAGATATTTTTAAAATATGGGAAGGCGGAATGTCGTTTCATGGCGGTTTAATTGGTTGTGTTGTTGGATCATACCTATTATGCAGAAAATATAAAATAAATTATCTATCTTTTTGTGATTTATTGTCTATAGCGACGCCTGTTGGTTTATTTTTAGGTAGAATTGCTAACTTTATTAACATGGAATTGTATGGAAAAATAACAACATCTAAAATCGGCGTAGTTTTTCCCAATGCCGACTCATTTCCTAGACATCCAAGCCAGCTTTATGAAGCACTTCTTGAAGGATTAGTCTTATTCTGTATTTTATTTTATTTGGCAAGGTATACAAAAATTAGAAAACATAATGGAGCTTTAAGCGGCATATTCTTTATCGGTTATGCAATTTCAAGATTTATTGTTGAGTTCTTTAGAGAGCCGGATATACAAATAGGCTATATAACAAATACATTCACCCTAGGACAACTTTTAACTATTCCTATTTTTGTTTTTGGTTATTATTTATTTTACAAAGCGTTTTCAAAGAGTTAGACAACGTTATCAAACAAAAATTTTACTATTCTTAATGACGATTTTAATTTAAAAAACAGCGTCTAATTTTTATCAAACTCTCCTGCTTTTAGTGATTTGCTATATTTTAACATCTTCTTTTTAACTAAACCGCTCAACATAAATATGCCGATTAAATTCGGCAATGCCATGCTTAGAACAAAAGTATCAGCAATCATCACTATTGTATTTAAATCAGCTAGGGAACAAGAGATTATTGCAAAACAATAAATTAAATTATAAAGCATTGTATATTTATTTTTCATAAAACTTCGCCATGCTGATTGTCCATAAAATGAGGAAGCCAGTATGTTTGATATAGCAAGCATCGCAATAATTATTGTCAACAAAATCGGAAACCAATCAGAAACCATTAAAAAAGCATCTTTAGTCAAAATTATTCCCTGGGCGTCTGTTTTATAAACTCCTGTTATAACTATTATTAGAGCAGTCATTAAACAAAAGCACATTATAAACATTGGAGTTAAACAAGCTATAGCTGCCTGTCTTATAGGCTCTTTTGTTTGTGCTACAGCATGCGCTATAGATGAAGTTCCTAAACCGGCCTCTGTTGCAAATATAGATCTTCTAATTCCTGTGATAAAAGCACCAATAAAACCTCCTAAAACAGAATTAAAATTAAAAGCACTTTTGAATATTATAGCTAGGGATGGTAAAATTTGATTATAATTCAATATTAATATAATCAATGTGCATAACAAATATAAAATCACCATTATTGGAATTAACTTTGCAACAATTTTTGAAATTGTTTTTATTCCTTTAAATAAAATATATAAAGAAAATATACCAAATATTAAACCCAACGCAACCTTATAATCAGCAAAAGTTTGATAGCTAGTCAATGTTTTAATCAGTTGGTTTATTTGAAACATACCACCGCCTATTGAGCCAAAAATCAGCATAACACTAAAAAACTTTGATAAAACAGTGCCAAATTTTCTATAGCCAATATCCTCAAGACCATACCTTAAATATCTAAAAGGACCGCCATTAATTTTTCCATCTGCCTCAATTTTTCTATAGGTTTGGGAAAGCGTTGCTTCAGCAAAAACGATATTCATACTAAAGAATGCCATTATAATCATCCAAATAATTGCTCCAGGCCCGCCAATAGTTATAGCTATACCAACACCGGCTATACTTCCTAAGCCAATAGACCCAGATATAGAAGTAAAAAGAGCACGTCTAGGAGTTATCTCACCTAAATCATTTGGAGAATAATATTTGTTGTGAATTGCAACATCAAAACTATGTTTGAAAAACATAATATTTGGAAAATATAGCTTAAATGATAAAAATAATCCAAAAAATACTAGCCATAAAACTAAAAATGGAATTCCAAAAATTTCAAAATAGAGAATTTTATTTAAAATATTCGCAATAAATACAAAAATTTCCAACATATTTTTTAAATTGTTTTCTAGGAAATAGTAATAGTAAAATACTTTAATTGCAAGAAATCAAATATAGAATTAAGATTATTTGATATTTTTTATTTTTAACTATAGCTCCCCTTTGTCCTTCGGACATTTCCCCTCAAGGAGGGGAAAGATTGTTCTGGCTTGTCGCACTACTTTTTCTTTACCACTGCCCGTAATCTTTCCCCTCTGCCTTCACCACTACACTAATCTTTCCCCTCTTTGAGGGGAAATGTCCGAAGGACAAAGGGGAGCTACCATATATAAAACATAAAATATATAATTACGACAACCAACTTATAATCTTATCTCATCAAAATACTTATCCCATCAAGCTGTTCAATTTCATGCTGCAAACATGTAGCCAGCAAGCCATCGGCTTCTATTTGTTGTTCTTTCCCATACTGATCCCAAAACTTTACTTTAATCTTTTTTGGTCGTGTTATTTTTACTTTCGCATGCAAAATCGAAACATTTCCTTCTTCCATCGTATTTGTCTCTTCAGACTTCCAAATAATTTCTGGATTTACAGCAAATATTTTATTATTCTCAACATTTGCAACAACTATCCTCTTTGGAATCCCTAATTGAATAGAGGCCAAGCCAATTGCATTATATTTAGTCAAAGCCTCAAACATCATATCAGCAATTTCCAGCAGACTTTCATCAAACTTCTCAACTTTTGTTGATATTTGCGGAATTTTACCGCCTTCAAAAAATACTAAATTGCACTCCATAATTAAAATTCCTTTTTATTTTTGAACGCTATATCAAGAGTACTCTCATCCAAATAATTAAATTCACTTCCCAACGGTATTCCATAAGCGGGTTTTGTAATTTTAATATTAAATCCTTTCAGCAAATCCACTATGTAAAATGCTGTAGTTTGTCCCTCTATCGTTGGGTTTGTAGCAATTATTACTTCCCTAATACTACTATTATTTTTTAATTTATTAATCAAACTCTCTAAATTCAAATCATTTGGACCCCTGCCCTCGCTTGCAGATAAACTTCCGCCAAGAATATGATATTGTCCCTTATAAATCATCGTTCCTTCAATAGCCCATAAATCAGCGATATTTTCAACGACACATATTGTATCATTATTTCTAGTGGTATCAGAGCAAATTTCGCAAATCTCCTCCGTTGTCAAATTTCCACAAATCTGGCACTTTTTAATATTATCATATCCTTCTTCCATCGCAGCAATCAAAGGCGCCATAATACTTTCTTTATTATTCAAAAGATGCAAAACAATTCGCCTTGCGGATCTTGGTCCCAAAGATGGCAGCTTAGAAAATGTTTTAATTAAGTCGTTTAAAATTTTATTATTCATACAGTTCTAAAAATCCAATATTCTTTAAGAATTTTATCATTACTTGTTTTATTAATTCTATTCAAAATTCCACCATTTTTCTCAATTAATTTACTAGATGGAACATTATCTTCTCTACAACTAATCATCAATTCAGTATAACCCTCTTTCCAAACTTTATCAAGCAATAATTTTAACGCCTCGCTTCCATAGCCCTTTCCCCTCTCAGAAAATTTGATTTTATAGCCAATATGTCCCATACTGTGAGTTAAAAGGAATGAATTCAATCTTTTTCTAAACATTATTTCGCCAATCATTTTGCCATCCTTGCAAATAAAATATGAATCAGCCTCAACCCAATCTTTTTTTTCAATAGTTTCTGGTTTTTCACAATTTATCAAAAATTTAACATATTTTGGAAAAAACTCTCTTATTTCTTGTTCCGTAAATTCTATATATTTTTTATCAATTGAAAAATAATGATTAAAAGCACTTTCAAATATACTCATCATTTTAAATTCGTCGCCATATTTTTGAAATTCCTTCATATATTCAACAAAGTCATCAATATATTTTAGGTCATATTTTTCTAATGTTATCATTTGCAGCCTTAATTCCTATATTCAAAACGTAAGTATTTGTTTAATTTATAAATAAATTTATTTAATTTTCAAATATTTTATGCGTTTATAAAAAAGGTAAAAAGAATTTCATTTTATTAATAGAAAATATCATTAGTATAAAAATCTCACCCATTTTAATAATATTTTTATAAAATATATGACTTGATTAAAAGCTTTAAGACTGGTGTTATAACAGTTATTGATAAATAAAGGATTAAATCAATTTTGATTTTTAAAAATATTCAAAAATTGGAACAGAAAATCAACAACCATTAGCTATACTGACACACTTTTGACACATTTTAAAGTTATTAAATTACTTTGATTTTAGTATTGTTGTTCTTGACGTATTTAATTTTATACTTCCGATTTTTTAAGTAATTTTTATAAAAGTCATTATAAATTCAATGCTTTTATTGAATGCAAAAGAATATCAATTTTTTCAAAGAACAATCCACAAACTCGTCAACAAAAACTTATATGAAATAAGAAAGTTTTGCAAAAACAATCAAGAACGAAAAAAAGTAAATTTGTTTTGAATAAATTATGTCAATTCCCAAACACATCTGGCACTTTTTTCTTACTTTTATTTAATAAATGATAATATTCCATAGGAATTAATTTATTTTTACTTAACAATAACTTAAAAGTTTCATAACTATTTTTTCTTTTAATTATTTCCTTATTTTTAATATAAGATACTTCTGGATTTATTTTTCTTATTAATTTATTATTTATTTTAGGAATTCTATTATGAATTCTCACGATTTTATTAATAAAAGTCATCACTTTAAATAATAAAAGTGAGGGTTTATTTTACTATGGATTTTGTGCCAAATGATGTGAGGATGTACAAATTAAAATAAATCCCTTGATTTTATAAAAAGTCTCTTATAAAATAATAACGTTGCCGTAATAGCTCAGTTGGTAGAGCAACTGACTTGTAATCAGTAGGTCCAGGGTTCAAATCCTTGTTGCGGCACCACTTCTTAAAATAATAAAATCAAGAGTTTGTTCGGAGTTAGAGAAAAATAGAAATATTTTGTAGTTTTGTTGTTTGCTACCTATTTGCTACCATATAAAAATTATTGTTTATATTAATATGGACAATATACCAATATAAACAACAAGTATTTTTTATTTTATAATAAGTAACAATAAACAATATTAATTTATTTAAATATCAATGATTCAAATTCATTTTGCATTCTATTTTCTTTTGTCTCTATATTTGCATTATAAAATTGCAATCCTATAATATTATAAAATTTTCCGCTATGCTCTCTAATATCATCTTTATTTGGTATATTTTTATCTACATTCAACTTACCATCTTTAAAAAGTTTTGTTATTTCTTTTAAAAATTCATTTTTAGCTTCATCTTCTTTTAACAAATGGTCGCCTTTTGGCTCTATAAATATTTGATAATTAATATCACCTTTAGTTAAAAATAATATAAAGTCTGGTTCAAATCCACTTCCATCTTTAAATTTGTATAGCTTTAAATCATTTTCATTTCTAACAAGATATATTTTGTCTTCATCAAACTTTGCTTTTAATTTATTATAAATTTTATCATTAAAGAAATTAATAAAATTTTCTTCTTCTATTGTTAAATAAGCATTATCATAAATGTAGTAATCACAGTTAGTTTTTATATTTTTGTCTTTGGTTCTATTTAACAATATATTTTTTCTAAATATACCTTTATTATCAGTAAAAAATGATTTAGAAATAAATTCCTTAGTTCCTTCATATTTAGCAATTTCTTTTTTCAATAAACCTTCAATTTTATCTAAAAAACTACTAAAAGCCCTATATTGCAACTTTATATCATCTAATTGTTCTTTGGCTATATTATGTATTGTTAAATTTAGATTATTCAAACTATCTAAAAAATCAGAAAACGATTTAATATTTAATTTTTGATATAATTCATTAAAATTAAAAAATCTTTTATTTATTAATGCGTTTTCTTTTATATAACTAGGAATATCATTTATTTGCAATGTTTGGCTTGAGTTATAGCTTAATAAATCATTTTTTATATTGTCATTGTCCATAACATTAAAAGACTGCTCTTTATAAGAATTTTCATTAAAAGTAAATGTATTGGCTAATTGTTTTATTTCATCATAAACATTATATTCATTACTAATTAAAGATTTTTGTTCCCTTGTATTGTGAAAAACTATTTTGTCTTTTAATTTTTCTTCATACTCAGGTTTTAGCTTAATACTTATTAATTCCTTTTGTTCTTCTGGTCTAATTTTTTGCAACTCTTCTTTTAAAGCATTAATGGATTTATTATCTTGTTTTGAGTGGAAATATAAATGTTCTAAAATTTCAAATTTGTTTTGTCTATCGCTATCAAATTTTCTTTTATAAGGTTCATAATTATAATTTTCAATTTCAAAATTACAATATCTAGCACCTCTACCAAGTAATTGTGCTTCTTGTGTAGTTTCACCAACTGATTGAGTTTTATATAGTTTAACAATATCAAATAAATTTAATACATCCCAACCTTCATTTAGTTTATCAACCGTGAATATAATTCTTTTTTGATTGCTTTTATCTTCCAATGAATTTAATAACTTTGCACTAGATTCATTTTCTACCTCTTCTTTACTATTTGTATTTATAATATATTTTTCACTAAAATCTTCTTTTAGAGAATATATCAAATCATTAATTGAATTATACTTTTTTAATAAATAGTCAAATCCTTGTTTTACTATTGAATCATCTAAATTTCTATAAAATAAATTTAGTTTTTCCCCATTCAGATTTTCTATTAAATTATTAAATATTCTATGATTCTCTTTAGATATGTCTATTTTGTTAGATTTAAACATTATAACTGGCTTAAATGGTGTTAATGTTTCTAATGACAAAACTTCTCTATATTTATTTAGAATAACACCACCTAACATTAAATTTTCAATATCAACATCTCTTTGTAATATATCAATAAATTTTGTCCATTTTTCCTTATAAAAGCTATTTATGTCATATTTTACAATACATTTAGAGTTATATTTTTCTTTATAAACAAATGTTTTCTTTTCCAATTTTTCCCAAGGAATAGTTGCTGTAAATTCTAATAGAAAATTATCACTATTTGCATTCAATATTTTATTAACTACATCTTCCCATTCACCACTTTCTTTTTCAACTCCAGCATTTAAATGATGTGATTCATCGGATATAATCGCAATTTTATTATTTTTAAAATTTTCTAATGATACATTATTTTCTTTTATTGTTTTAATATCACTTAATAATCCAGCATAAGTTTTAATAAAAATATTAATATCCTCATTATTTTTTAATTCGCCATTCTGTCCTTCTCTAATATCAATATTACTATCTATGTCAAATAAATATTTATTACATTTTTTATCAAGTAAGTTTCCATAAGTTTTTGTATTAATAGAATTTAAATGCGACAAGAATAAAAAATTTCTATAGCCTTTTTCATATAGATATAATATTAAGCAAGCCATAATAACAGTTTTACCGCTACCAGTTGCCATATTAAACAAGATATGATTCTTATTTGATTTATATAAATCATCATTAACAATTTGACTTTGATAATCATTTTTATTTTCAAAATATTCTATAAATCTTTTTATACTAGTTTCTTGATAATCTCTTAAAACTATTCTTTTATTTATATTGCTTAAGATAATATCTGGAATTTCAATAGCATTGATAAGCCTTTCAACTCTAGTTCCTGTAAATTCATTATATAATATAAAATCAGTCATTATTTATTCCTTTTTATATCAGTAATTGTAAAACTATTTTTATAACTTTTTCTTTATCTTTCGGATTGCTTTCAGCAATTAATAAAGTTAGAGTTGTTAAAACCTCTGGTATAATTCTACTTAAATTTAAAATATTGTTTTGCTTTAAAAACCATATAAAAGCATATGCACCACTTCTTTTATTGCCATCAACAAATGGATGGTTCTTTACCATAAAATATAATAAATGACTAGCTTTTTCCTCTACAGTTTCATACAAATCAACATCACCAAAACTTTGCATTATATTACCAAAAATACCTTCTAAATTACCATTTTGTCTTTCTACAGCAAATATTTCTGTTGCTTCATTTTTATTTATTAAATTTTGCTTTAATTTTTGTAAATCCCTTTCAAAATCATTAACTGTGCAAGTTATTTGTTTTTTTGTAATACCGCTACTTTGCAATTTATCTTTATCATATGCGTCAAGTGATAGCCAAGTATTTGCAAATATTTTAATTAAGTCAATTACTTCTGTTGTTTGTAATAAGTTATTATTTTTTGACAACAACTTTATATCTTCTACAGTTTCCAAAAATTCATTATAATGTTTTTGTATTAAATCTTGATTAATTGAATAACCTTTAGTTATGTATTCTTTCAATACCTTTGTAGCCCAATTTCTAAATTTTATTGCATTTTTTGAATTTACACGATAACCAACTGCTAAAATTATATCAAGACTATAAAATGCTACCATTTTATCAGAATTTGGAATGTGCATTTTTTGCACATTGCTTTTTTCATCTATCTCTTTATCTAAAAAAATCTTTTTAATATGCTTTGTTATTACACTTCTTTCTTTATCAAATATCATTGCTATTTGATTTTGAGTTAACCAAATTGTTTCATTTTTAGAATCAAGATTTACTTCTAAACTTCCATTATCTGTTTGATAAATAGTTGAATTAATTAAATTATCTTTATTCATACTATATTCCCTTACTATAAAATGACTTATTCAATTCTATATCTGTTTCACTAATATTATATTTACTATCTTTCATTAGAGATTTTGGAACATACAACATATTTTTATTCAAAATATTATAAACATCTTGTTTCATTCTATCTAAATCCAATTTTTTAAACTCTTCAAGATTCTCATTTAATTTTTTTATATCAATATTATATTTTGGAAAACCTTTTTCACAAATTGAATTGAAAATATCAACAACATCTTCTTTTGTTTCTGCTTTTTCTAATAATTCAACGAAGTTTTGATTATATTTTGCCAATTCAAAATAGACAAACTCACCACCACCTTGCCAATTTACATTTTTAGAAATTCCACCATTATCAAATTTAATTTCTTCCAATAAATTACCATCTTTTTTAATTTTATTTCCTATAACTTTTTTTAATCTTTCTTTCGTAATATTTTCTATATAATCCATTTGTTCAATCGTAATCCATTGACGATTCATTTTATGAGCAACAGCAGCCGTTGTGCCGCTACCAGCGAAGAAGTCAAGGACTATGTCGTTTGGTTGGGTTATAAGTCTAATTAATTCCATAAGTAATTTTTCAGTCTTTGGTGTTTGAAATAAATCTCTATTTCCAAATAAATTTAAAATCTCATCTTTTGCAGTTGAGGTAGTACCAAATCCCCTTAAGATACTATCAAGCTTATACTCTTGTTCTTCGTTTTGAAAAACTTTTAACCTTGGAACGCCATCCCCATCTTTTGGAAAATATATTCTATTGTCAGCTCGCAATTTTTCAAATTCCTCTTTTATAACAAAAAAATGCCTTGTCATAATTCTTCCGCTTGGCAATGTAATAGAATAATATAATTCAGATTTTTTATCTTCATTTTCGTGTCCTTCTTCGTAAGATATAATTCCAGCTTCATAACCGCCTCGTTTATCATTATCAGGATTTTTTGCCTCTTTGTTCCAATCTGGTAATTTTTTAATTTTATTGAAAAAATATGTTTTTTTATTTTTTTTATACCCAATTAAAATATATTCGTGAATTTCCTTATATCTATTAATTACCTTCGCATTAGTATTTCTATCATATCGCGCATCCATTTTTTGCCAAACTATACAATCACAATTTTCCCTCCCCATAATCTCATCCATCAACACCTTCAAATAGGCTTGTTCATTATCATCGCACTGCACAAAAATTACTCCGTCGTCTCTCAACAGCTCCCTTGCAATTTCTAACCTATTTTTCATGAAAGTTAGCCAAGTACTGTGATTAAAACTATCATTGTATTTAAAGCCATCATTTCCCGTATTGTAAGGTGGGTCAATATAAATAAGTTTAACTTTTCCTCTAAATTCTTCCTGCAATGTATGTAAAGCTAATAAATTATTGCCTTTTATCATTAAATTATCAGTAATTGTATTTTCTGGCAAATTTCTTGCTTTGTTTTTTTCTTTATCTCTTGTAAAACCTGTAAATTCTTGCTTTCCATCAATAGTCCATTTTTCAAAATTGGTTAAAACTTTTGGTTCCAATAATCTTGAAATTTCATCTTTTGCTAATATTTCATTAAAGAATATTTCATTCTTTTTATCATCTTCTGTTGATTGTCCACCTTCTAAAATACAATCTTTATATGGAAAATTTAACACAACATTATTATCCATTTGTTCCTTTATATTAAATCCAATACTTTGTTCAAATTCTGTATATGAATCAGATAAAAATTGTTTATTTTTTAAATAGTTTACAAAATGCTCTTTATTAAAAATAGTTATATCATCTATATTATAAAAAAATTCTTTTTTCATTTCTTCATTATTTAAAAGAAGTTTTAAAAGTTCTCTGTGATTTTCATTATTAATATTTCTTGCAACTTCAATAACTTTTATTTTTATTAATTCATTTCTATTATCTACAAAATTTTTATTTGTTTTCAATAATTCTTCTAATTTATTTAAAAAATCCATAGTTTTATATTATTTCAATATCTTGCTAGGATAAAAGTAATTGTTTTATATTTTTTTTCAACTTTTATTAAAGATATTTATTAGTTTTTCTTTTATTTTTTGGTTATATATTGATTTTTAATGACTAAATATGCTTATTTTGATTGAGTTTTATTGTGAGAAATATTTTTAATATTATTTCCTGCAAACTAATTTGTAGGAAATTCATTTCCAGCAAAAAACCTTTGTATAATCTTGGTATTTTCTTTCTTTTTTCCTGTGCAAGAAAACTCTTTGTTATCTTGGGGTTATTTTACTATAAAATCAATTGTTCTTCCTTTGCTTATCCTTTGTGCTTAAAAATTATTTATACCTCAATCTATCGGGCTTAAAATCGGGGTTAAAGCGTGTGTTATATTTATTTTGAACCTTGCCTTAACCTTGCCATTGTATTTTGGATTAAATTGTTATTTTTCAATGGTTTGATATTTTTTATAATATCGCTTTAATATCGCTGTTTTGTCGTTATTTTATAGCTGTTATTTTTTACATTTTATCGATGTTTCTTCGCTGTCATTTTTCTATTTTTTCCGTTGTTGCTCCATTGTTGTTTTAACATTTTTTTCTTTGTTCGCTCTTTGTTCATTTTAATATTTTTCCTTAGTTTTATCTTAGTTTGATTTATTAAGCCATCTATTTTGTAGCAATACAGTTTATTAATTTTTTGCTTTGGAATAATAAATATCTTTATAATTCATCAAGTTATCAAAATTTAAGCTGTTGCTGTCCGTAGTAAGCAATCTAAACTCTTTTAAAATATAGTTATAAACATTATTTGAATAGAGTTCTGTTATTACTATATTCTTACTATATTTATTACTGGTTAGCATTTCTATTTTACAATTATTTTCCTTTGTTCCAATATCGTATTTTATAAGTTTTGATATTTCCAATAATTTATTCAAAAAGTCTTTATATGTAATATGCCTTATGTTTATAATTAAATGTGTGTGCAATGTTCCAAAACTTCCATGTTCAATGGAAAACACAAATTTAAAATATCTTTTGTTGTTTGCCCAATTTCTACCTAGCAATTTTCTATTTAGAATCCTTAAAACCTCCATTAATTCTTTAATAATATAGTTCTTTTTTATGAATAAAGGTTGATTATATCTAAAAGTCATAAATATAAAGTTATTTATTTCGTTTTGTTCATTATTGGCCAGTATTTTTATTAACCAGTTTTTTATATCTAATAAGTTCTTATAATTTTTGTTGTAAAGATTGTTTTCTATATTAATTAATTCATTATCTCTTATATTAGATACTAGAGTATTAACTGCATTGTTTTTATTATGCATTGTTTTATTCCTTTATATTTTATTGATTAATTCCCAACTCGTAAAAAAGCCAAAACTTTTCCTTTTTTATTGTGTTGGTAAATTACCTTTGTGTTTTCCTCGTACTCGCCCTTTTTTGTTATAAAATTAGTACAAAGAAAACACATAGGATTTTAGGCTAGTTTTTTACTAACCTATTTTTCTCTAACTGTATTCTTAACAATTCCCTAGACTTTTCATCTAAATTTCTTTTTATATATGGATTTTTACCATATCTAAATTGAAATAAGGGACATTCTGGAATAATACAGAGGCTTACTTCTTTACTGCTATTACAACAACAATCAAGACATTTTAATCTAATAGCTTTTAGAGGGGTTGTTTTCTTATTTGCCATAATTATTTTCAACCTCAATGTTTTTTGTTCTACTATCTAACCATCTTTCTAAATCTGACAATTTGTATTTAATAAGATGTCCTACCTTTATGTATGGTATCGGATACCTTTTTGTTGTTCTCCATACTGCTAGAGTGTCTTTTGTTATACCCAGAAAATCTGAGGTTTGGTCTGTGCTTAATAGTTTATCCATTGTGAAATCCCTTTAATGTTTGTTAATGTTATTAATTACATATTAACAATATAACACAGAGAAAAATAAAAAAAATTCTCTTAAAAATTACTGAAAATTATATTTTCAGTGAGTATATCTTATCTATAGCTTATTTTAGTAAGTAGTAATTGATTTATATAATTTATTTATTTTTTATTTTAATTTTTTTATTTTTCTTTTTTCTTCTGGTGTAATTTCTCTTATTGGCTGAGGATTTTAAACACTCCTTAGAGCAATATTTTTTTCCTCTAATATAAGAAAATATTTCTCCGCAATTTTCACAAATAGTTAATATTTTATTATCCGATACATACTTCAAAAAACTCTCAATTATAGCAAACATATAAAAAAATAACGCTCTATCTTTAATATTAAATATATCATTTTTAAAATCAGCTGGCAACAGGGCGATATTTAAATTCTCTATGTCGTTTGCTAAACTTATTAATGTATCATTTTTATCTTCTAATTCTTCCTTTTCAGTTTTATAATTTGAGCAATAATATCCAGTATCTTTAAAATTTAATAGAACATTAAAAAAATCATATAAGAAATAACCAATTTCGTGTGTTATAACAAAATAATTATCAATAACTGTTTGATGAATTTTAGATGAAAAAACAAGCTCTTTAAGTTTGCTATCAATTGTTTTATACCAATTATTAGGAATAATAAAATCCATAGTAAAATCATTACCAAACATAATGCCGTAAAATAATGGTAATTCTTTTCCATTAGTATCAAATACCTTGTTATAATAATAGGCTTGTTGTTCTGTGATGTCTGGACAAAACATCTCTAATTCTTTTTCATAATCAATTTTTTTAAATAATTTATGATATTCTTTCTCTGGTGTTTCAAATTGTTTTGTTAATTTTGAATCATAACTAACAGTCCGGCATTTCTTTTGATAATCTTCAAAATCTGCAATATAACATTCTTTATATCTAAATTCAGTATCTATAGTAGCAATATGAAATTCAAAAATTACATCTTTATTTATTATTGGTAAAAATGCTTTTGTTGTGATAATTTCTTTTCTTATTGAAAAAATATCTTCATAAACAAACTCTTCTACTCTGATATTAAAACCATAATTATCTTCATTAGTCATATTTATTTGTCCTTATAACTCAACATTCTCTCAGTAGCCTTTTCAATAGAATTTCTTATTGGTTCAAGACTTAATCTACTATATATCTCTGTAGCTTTACTTGATTTATGCCCTAGTGTTTTACCTATAATTAAACTACTAGCCCCCTCAATCGCTTGATAACTGCCAAAGGTTCTTCTAATATCGTGTATTCTTAAATTATTTATTTCTGCATTCTTTAATATTCTATTCCAAACCTTTTTAGGTTCTTCAAGATGTCCACTTTTTGATGTGCTACTATAAAATACATAATCAGAAATAATATTGTTTTCTTTTTGATATTGCTTTAATTCTTGTAGTTTTTCAATTACTAGCGGAATCAATGGTAATTCTTGATTACAACTATTTTTTGTTTTAGTAATACTCCAACTTCTTAAAGAAAAGCTTATATCTTTCCACTCCATAGCAAGAATATTATTTTTTCTAGCTCCAGTAAATAAAGCCAAATAAAAGAAGTTTTTCATTGTTATATTACTTTCTTTTTCTAACACAGTAAAAAACCTATGAATTTCATCAGGCTGTAAAAATCTATCTCTTGACACCTCTCTAACTGTTTTTATATTTGAGGCTGGATTTATACTAGGATAACCCCATTCAATAGCTTTGTTATACATTGCTCTTATTAATGAAATACATCTATTAGCTTGATATGGTGCTCCATTATCAACTATTTTATTATAAAGCTTTTCTATATCTGATTTTGATATTGATAACATCTTTCTAGTTCCTAGAGAATTTAAAAAATGATTTTTAAAAATACTTTCTTCATTTTTTATTGATTTTTCTTTTTTGAATTTATTTGAATAGTTTTCTACATAGTAATTAAAAAACTCTTTTAAAGTCATATCTTTTCTGATTATAGCTTTTTCATCATTAGGATTTAAACCTTTATCTATTTTGTTTTTATTCTCTCTTGCTAGCTTTCTCGCATTTTCTATTGAAGTATCTGGAAATTTGCCAAGTTTAACTCTTATAGGTCTATTGTATAGTTTTGTATAAAGATAAAATGTTTTACTTCCGCCATAGGTTAACATCAAACATAAACCAACTTGCTTATTATCATAATAGCAAACACTACCATCTTCTTTTGTTGGTGTTTTTAGTGCTTCAATGGTCTTTATTGTAAAATTAATTTTATTAGTCATTTTTTTGCTACCTATTTGCTACTAAAAGCGTTTATTTGCTACCATTTTAATTAAACTTCATTAATCTTTAATATAGACATAAATATAATAAAGTCAATAGTTTATTAAAAATAATTAAGCTATATTAAACATAATACCGACTGACTTGTAATCAGTAGGTCCAGCGTTCAAATCGTTGTTACGGCACCATTTTCAATCCTTGAAAAATCGCCCTAAAAACATCTTTCCTAAAAATCAATGTTTTAACTTTTTAATGATGTGGCCTAATAAATATATTGAAATTATAAAAAATATAAATTATTTTTTGATATTCATATAAATAAAAACTAAAAAATGTTCTCAAGACAACTTGGCATAGACATACTTGGAAAAATCAGGCTAAGCATGTTTAACAATGCTTATTATAATATATTGAAAAATGAAGAACCAGACATTAGATTAAAAAAAGCTGATTTTATAGCAAAAAGACTTATAAGACATTGTATAGTTGTTGGTATGGTCTCTGAAAAACTTGCTGAAAACATGAATCTTAATAGAGAAAAAGCTTTTATTATTGGACTTATGCATGATGTTGGAAGATTCCAACATACAAGATTTCACGGTTTGAAAGGTTATGAATTATTTATAAATCTTTTTGATAAAGTCGGAACTGAGATTTTTGAAGATATTGCAAGAATTTCTTTGACTCATACTTTATTAGATAGTCACGAAAAGGAAAATTATCTATATTTTGATGTATATAGAAATAACGAGCCAAAAAATGCAGACATTATTACTGAAGATGAACAGAAAGTAATTTTAGCGAGAAAAAAAGTAGTGCCTAATGAATATGATTACATAGTCGCCCTAGCGGATCACTTGGGAACTGGTGATAAATTAAAACCTTGTACTCTTAAGGAACGACTTGATGATATTTTTGAAAGATATTACAAAGGCAAAGACCAAAAAAATCGCTGGATGTTTGATGATTTGGCTAAAAACAAGACTAATCTTGAAAAATATTTGGAGAATATCACCAATAGAAAGATGACTGAGATGTTAGCAGAAATTGAAGAAGTCCAAGATTCTAATTATGACATATTAGATGATAAGGAGGAATATAAGGTTATTTTGGGCGAGGATTTTGAAAGTGGGTTTGTTAAGGAGTTTTGTGATTGGGTAGATAAGGTTGTTGGAATGTAAATATGAAAAGATTGGAAAGGTTTTCTGAGCTTCTAGGATTATGCCCCGATTTTTTGTTAGATCCAGATATAGATTATATTGAACATACGGTTTCAGAAGAAAATGTTTTGAGGATTAGAAAAAGCTTAACAAACTTTTTTGAATGTTTTAAAAGAGACGTGTATAATTATAATTTTCAAAATTGTAGCGACACAATGCTACAAGAAATTACAATAATAACTATTGAGGCAAAAGAAAGTTGCAAAGACACAATTATTAATTCTATATTAGATTTTTTCTTAAAAGAAATAGCTTCATTATTTGAATTTACTGAAAGCGAGACAAAAAGCAATGTTAAGTTTGCTGAATATGTTTTTATGAAAAAAATATTGCGAATACAAAAAATTTTAATACTATTGGGCTTTGACCCACTATTAGATATTCCAATAAAAGAGCAAACAAAATTAATTTTATATATTGGCGGCTCTCTTGATGAAGTTTTAGCTGATAAACAAGCGATAACTGATTACAGTACACTGGGCATATTAACTTGGGGAATACTTAATAAATGCATAGGAGTTGCTAATATAGCAAGAAAAAAAGTATCTCTAATGAATAAAGATAGCTTTGTAGAAGTATTTTGTCCGGACAGTCGTATTAACTGTCAAGAATACTTTAGATTTGGCAGTTTGCTTTATCTAAATTACATAAATTTATTTAGATTTAAAAACACGCAAGCCAAAATGTATTTAGCTATAGGTCCCGAGGGTTTTGTTACAGAAAGAACAGTTCCAATGGAAATAAAATATTTAGATGGCTCTGAAAAAATATATGATTACTATCACCCAGATATTTTATTACTTGATAACTCTATGCAAGATTTTGGAGAGTTCGAGCTTACATCAACTTTTATTCCCGGCGTTAAAATAGATTGCACCTTACAACAGGCTACGGACATGCGTTTTGTTAGATTAGGACAAAGCCCAACAACGGAAAAATATTCATTACTAGAAGTGCAAACACCTCAATATTTTTTATTACACGGTTTAAGATATAAAGAAGACGCTGCTAAGGATGGATTTTTTAGCACCGACACCCTATATTTACCAAATGGAGAGCCCATAAAAAATAGAATGGATTTATTAGAGTGTGTATTTTCCAATACATCAATGTTTATGCATCTAGCCACGCAAGCACAATTATTACTGAATTTTATGGATCAAAGAAGGAAGCATACTTTAAGAAAATGTTTCAATACATGGAGAGAGAGTATTTTATTTGCAAGATCTAGTGAAGAAAAAAGGACATCTAATTATACTTCATTTGTTGTATCAGAAGACATTAAGATAGTGGAACTTGTTTCCACGATGGCTGAAGAGTTATATGGTGTGGTTGACAAAAATCGTGAACATTTAAAACAAAGTCTTGTATGGATTGATAAAATACAAAGTCCTGCTGACGAGTTGATATTTATAGAATCAATTAATAGGGACATTAGAGATGCATTTGCAATACTATATAAAGGTAGAATAGTTGGGATAATTGATTATACTAAAGGTAAAGATCAATTGGATATTGGCTATTGGATCGCAAAGGAATATGAGGGAAAAGGTGTAATAAGCGCATGTTGTAAAAAAATTATTGAACATGGATTCCTTGATCTAAAGGTTGATAGAATCACAATCCACATGGATGCAAAAAATTCAAAGAGTGAAGCAGTAGCAAAAAGATTAGGGTTTAAATTTACTGGAATTGAGGAGTCAGACGTCCAGCTACATCTTTTGGGAAATAAAAGATATGAAATGCTGGCAAAAGATTTTAAACGTGAAGCTGTTGTTACACAATCATGTCCAGTATTCAGTTAACTTGAATTATATTTTAGATTAAAATAATCCTATAGGTATTAAAAATTAAAATATGTTATAATATATTTTAAACTAAATAATGATTGTTTCAATAAGTTTTATATTTAAAGTTTAAAACATTATAACCTAAAAAGAAAATCAAAAACCCAAAAACAATCCTTACTTTTTATAATATATGCTATAATATACATTATAGCTAATTAATTATATTATAACAATATTTAAAGCAATGTCTGAGGAAATAAAAACGCCAAAGCCTAAGAAGGCAAAAAAACCAAGGGCTGAAAAAATAGCAATACCAATTCCAGCTCTCAGCACTCTAAGAATACTTGGTAAAAATATTCGTGATGCACGCTTACGTCGTCGCATACCTATGGCTTTATTAGCTGAACGGGCAGGAATAAATGTGCTTACTCTTGGTAATATTGAAAAAGGCAGTCCTAAAACTTCAATAGGCAGTTATTCCTCCGTCTTATTTTCTTTAGGAATGGTTAAACAATTGGAAAATATTGCAAATATTAGTAATGACACAATAGGGCAAATGTTGGAAGAGGAAAGGTTGCCAAAGCGAATTCGCCCAAGTAAAAAGGATATAAATGGAGAAAAGTAAAGAAATTTTCGTTTCAATAACACTGGGTAATGATACAAATCGTTCTGTTCCCCCATTGATTAGATTGTCTGAGTTATTATCTGCCTCAGAGAAGTTTTTAGCTAATAATGAAAGTGCCGAGGATTGAAGTTGCTCTTGGCTCCGGGGTCATCCCTAGGTGGAGCTAGATCTAAAGCATCTGTACGGGATGATAAAGATATCTAAACTAGTGTGAAATTACTTAGTTCATATATCAAGAAATATGGAACAGTGCCTCTATTTTAATAAATTTATTGATTTATGTAAAAAATAATTTATAACATATATACATAAGTAATTACAAGGCATTATGGAGGAAACTTTAAGGAAAAAATATCCATTAGCTGTAAAAGTGGCTAATTCTGAGTTTCGTGGCGATAAACTTATACCTATTGGTAGTGAATCAAAAAGTTTTATGGGAATAACAAGTCTTTTATTTTTATATGATAATAATAATTCTTATTTGTTAAGATTTGCTGATGATGCAGGTATACCAATTTTGCCTGAAAATGTAACCATTGGACAACTTCTTGCAAATAGACAAAAACAACTTTTGGAATTAGGTGTTAGAAGTGAATTACAACAGAAGAAATTAAAAGATATTGAGGAATATTTGACATACGCAACTAAAAACCATATTTTTAGAGACACCACAATAAAATCTCTATTGAATCACACTTCACATATGAGTCAAAATGATGTAGATCTTAGAGATATTGGAGAGACTACAAATCCATCTATATTTTTAACTGAACTACAATATGATGTGGAAGACACAAAAACAGGCTTTACAATACAACCAAAAAAATTTATTGAAGTCTTTAAAGATAAAAATATGTTTATCGCCACAAACCCCACATCATATAGATATAATAATGCTGCCTTTACATTGGCAGGTGAAATTATGGGTTTGATGACCGACTACCCAACATTTTTTGAAGAAACAAAGCAGAGGGTTTTGATGAAGATTGGTGCTACAACGGAGAATCCAATAGGTCTCGCAGATTCAATAATGCCATATTATGAGGTACCTCTTACTGAAAGGGAAAGTTTTAAAGGTTTCTCTGACTTTTTTAATACCTATGACTATTCCGCAACCGAATCAGCCTATAGCTATGCAAAGTCTGATTGTTCTGTTGCGGCAGGTGGTTTATGTGCAACTATGCAAGCTCTTAGACTATACGATGAGGAATTAGTGAAGTTTTATATGGGTCAAGAAAGCAGCTTGATACCCAAAGAAGAAAGGTGGGGAGCGGATGCTTTTGTGGCTTTTTCTACGACAATGGAAGAAAGTTCGAAAAAACAAAAACTTCATTCACTAGGGTTTTATAGAACTACCGAGACAGATAGACCCGCTTACATAAGTTGGAGTCGTGGTGGAAATTTACCCCCACATCGTGCCTACTCTAGTATTAAGATTGATGGTGAAGAAAAAATAGTTATAGTGGAAGCCCATTCAGAAGACGTGTATTGTAATTTTATAAGCTCAGCTGGCTTTGTTCTTTTTGATGCGACACCGAATACAAAGTATGGATACCTACATAAATTGTATAGCAAAAATTTATCTGCTGAGATTGAGAGGGCTAAACAATTTAATGAAGAAATTTTTGCTGAACTTCCAAAATTTAAGTTATTGCCTGAACTAGAAAAAAAACATATTACCGACAACATAAAGGAAATTTTGCAAATAGTTACAAATCATGGGAACGGAGTTGAGGTTAAAAAGCTTAATTTAGCAAGAAAACTTGATACTATAAAAGATGAACAATCTCCGATTTTGAAGTTATTTGTTGCTGAAATTGCCAGAATTAGTGAAATTGAGATTAATAGGAGACCATTGAGTATCATTAGGGCGACTAGTAAGTAAGTATTATCCCTATAACTTTCCTATTATATTATTGTTAAAATTATTTGTAGTTATAAAATTTACTAAAATTAAAGTCTCTACAACGATTTTTAACAAGCTTAGCTTTTATTCTCAATGGGGGGCTAGGTTTTTTGTAAATTATCTCGAACAGGAGTGCAGAACTTGGAGAGGTCAATAGAAACAATATATTTGCTATTGCGGGCACAGCCCCATAGCTAAAGACAGTGGCACAATCAAAGGCTATAGAACAACCAAAGGCACAGGAAGAAAATCTATCAAGAAAGCTTTATTTATTATAATTCTTTCAAAGATTTGCGAAAGCGAAAAAGGCAATGTTTTATACAATTTTTATCATAAATTAATTAAAAAAGATAAAAAACCAAGGTCTGCATTGATCGCCTGTATGAAGAAATTTGTGGTTTATTTAAATGGGGTTATGAGGGATGGAGTATTGAAAAATAAAGTGCAAAAGTCAGTTTATAAAATATTTTATAAACTGACTTGATGATAGCAGTTTATTTATAGCAAAATTTCCTCGCAAGCATGATAACTTTAATATTGTAAAATGGGAAGCTGTTGCACTTGAATTGGCAAAAACGGCTAAAATAAATGTGCCAGATTTTGTTATGGATAGAGAAGTGTCGAGCAAACCAATTCTAATCGTCAAAAGATTTGATAGAACAAAAGATGGTGGACGTATTCCTTTCTTGTCAGCTATGAGTATGCTTGGCTCTACTGATAATGATGATATAAAATATAGTTATCTTGATATTGCCTATGCAATAATGAGAGACGGAGCATATCCACTTAGGGATTTAGAGGAGTTATGGCGAAGAATGGTATTTAATATCCTAATAAACAACACTGACGATCACTTGAGAAATTATGGATTTTTATATGAAAGGCGAAAAGGTTGGACACTATCGCCAGCATATGACTTAAACCCTAATATTGAAAAATCAATATTTTCAACAAGTATTGACGGTGCTGGTGCTAATAATACTATAGACAGAGCAATATCGGTAGCCAAAGAATTTAGATTGTCAGACAATAAGGCTAATGAGATTCTAAGAGATGTTGCAGCGGCGACTATGGTTGATAATTGGGTGGGATTTGCTAGGAAGTATAGTATTGACAATAATGAGATTGAGAGGATGCGAGGAGCTTTTCCTAAATGTTGATATAGTTCTTATAAATTCACAACATTTAGTCTTTCAAAACTCTTCGCTAACACCCACCTATGGCACTGCTTATAATCAGCCTCAAAACAAGTAATTGCAATAATTTTATCTTGTGCCAAAATATTCAATAGCTTATTAGTATAAGTGGTTTTTGATGATAGGCTCAGCCTGTATTCCTCAAACATTAAATCAGTAGCAGATTTTTCCTTTGCAAATAACCCAAAGTTCATTTCATTCTCTTTTTTTACTTCCTTTCTTTTTTCCGACTCAATCCCTAATTCTGGAATGTGAATATATTTTATAGCTGATTTTTCAAGACAATATGAAAATTCATTTTTACTGAATCCAAATTTATTTGAATAGGCATTTTTACGTACATCAACAAGCGTTTTTATATTATTTTCAAGTAATTTATTTATATAGGAATCAATTGACAAACCCTCATAACCAATAGTAAACAAAACTTCGTCCTGAGGTTGTATATTTTTTGTTAATTGTTTTACCTCAAAAGTTTTTCCGCTTCTTATATCTTGTATTGTAAATTTGTCCTTTAATTCCAGGTCGTCAGAATATTTTTTATCTTGAGATAAATAAGCTTTGGCAATAAATGTTTTTACATCGTTTTCAAGTTCAAAAGAAAATTCATTGACAAAATCATAATTTAAGTTGCCAAGGTTTTTATACCAATAGGCATATTGTTGAATATCTTTAAGTGGGATATTTAATTGTTGAGATATAGCTAAAATAATTTTGTGTTTATATTGCATAAATTACATAAATTCGTTATTAATATGGTACTAAATAAATATATATTTGCAAGGTTTTATTGTATTTTTGGCGGATAAAATACTCCAATAATCATGAATGGATTTGAGGATTTTCTTATATGCCAAATTTTATTTGTACCTAGAAATAAATATCTTTTTGTTGCATTTCATAAAAATATTTTTGTTTCAAAATACCTTTTATTTTTTTATAATTGCCCTTGTATTGTCTTAGAAGTTTTCTTGTTAATTCTCCAATTTCCCAATCAATTATTTGTAAATTACTTATTCTTCCCTTATTATCTGCAAAGCTATAATAAAACTTATATGGTAAATTTTCTTTATTATTGCTTTCATCAATATAAAAATTCAATAATTTATTAGATTTAAATATAGCTAATGAGGTTCGTTCGTTAGATACTTTGCAATCATACAAAAGTTTTGTTTTACTCATATAAACATTTTTAATAATTAATTCTTTTCTTAATTCCCATCCATTTTTTGTATCAACAATATTAAGCGGTTCAATATTTCCAATGATTTTATAACTCTCAAGTCTTGGATCGTTAGTATCTTTTTCAACTTCAACATTAATCCATTGATATTTTTTATATTTATTTTCTTTGTTAAGATTTTTAAAAGGTATTGGATATAATCTAAACCAATTACTATTTTCATCAATTCCAGCTGTGCAAACTAATTCTCCATATTTTTTTGATGGGGTTGGAAGTGTTTTGGCAATTATTAGTATTTTCTTTTGCATTCAATAAAAGCATTGAATTTTAATAACTTTTATAGAAATTATTTAAAAAATCGGAAGTATAAAATTAAACACGCCAAGAGCAACAATACTAAAATCAAAGTAATTTAATAACTTTAAAATGTGTCAAAATTGTGTCAGTATAGCTGATGGTTATTGATTTTATGTTGCAGTTTTTGAGAAACAGTTCAAGAGGTGTTTTTTCATTGGTGATAGCGATTTCATTATTAAAACAAACTCGCTATTCCGCCCTTAAACTTAGGAAACTCCTTCCATTCCTTTCCATCCAAAATTGGTGGTGTAGCATTTTTATAGCATTTGTATTCGCTATATTGCTTAAACCAAAAAGCCTTGCCTTGCTCTTTAGTCCAATCACAAATTTCACGAACCCAATTTGTATCCATTTGACGAGCATTAAATCCAGATTCTCCACCAACTATAACCCAATCTATGTCAAATAAATCAAGTCTTTCAATTTTGCCTATTAATGGCTCTAATGAGAGATATTTTGTTTTTGCTGGCACAGATTTTAAATCATTTAATCTATAGCGGTATTTATCGGATTCAATCGTAACGCCCATTGTAATATTTGGTTGCCAATCCAAATATGGAGCTAATTCTCTTAGTCTTTGTGAGCGTTTTGTTAAAATCGTATAATTATGCCAATTTGCCTGTTTCATAATAACAAAAACTTTTTGTATATATTCCAATGGCACATCTTCGTGAAATAAATCGCACATGGAATCCACAAAAATCAATCGTGGCTTTCTCCAATGTAATGGAATATCAAGCCTTCCAGGTAATAGTGTTAATTTAAAACCATTTTCATAACCCTTTACTCCATCTCTCTGTAATCTTTCTGCAATTGGTTTTGCATAGCAGTTTTTACAACCATCACTACATTGAGTGCAGCCCACAAGTGGATTCCATGTCGATTGTGTCCATTCTATATTAGATTTTATTGCCATATTTTTTCTTAATTTGTTCAAATCTATTTTTATCACGAATTATAAATATAATGTAATGACTTATTCTTGTTGAATTTTTCATATTAAATTCCAATAATAAGTTATAACAATTATTACAATTCCTAGTTATTATGTCAATAAATTTGTTCAAAATTGTACATCCTCACATCATTTGGCACAAAATCCATAGTAAAATAAACCCTCACTTTTATTATTTAAAGTGATGACTTTTATTAATAAAATCGTGAGAATTCATAATAGAATTCCTAAAATAAATAATAAATTAATAAGAAAAATAAATCCAGAAGTATCTTATATTAAAAATAAGGAAATAATTAAAAGAAAAAATAGTTATGAAACTTTTAAGTTATTGTTAAGTAAAAATAAATTAATTCCTATGCAATATTATCATTTATTAAATAAAAATAAGAAAAAAGTGCCAGATGTGTTTGGGGATTGACAGAATTTTATTGCGAAGAAGATAAAATTATATGCTCGAAATTATATTATAAATAGCTCCCCTTTGTCCTTCGGACATTTTTTCTCTCAGCATGTCATTCCGTAGCTTTCCTCTCTCAGTATGTCATTCTTGTAAATGTCAACTGTTTTATTTTGCACTAATAATATAACCAAAACCTGTCATTCCTGTAAATGTCAATTGTTTTATTTTAAATGAATAATATAACCAAAACCTGT
>CAZBNS010000014.1:0-26128 GCA_964493475.1 uncultured Rhizobiaceae bacterium
AAGACTGCGGAGGGCTTCGTTCGTTAACAAAATCTAGCCTGGTAATGACAGGACTGCGGAGGGCTTCGTTTATTAACAAAATCTAGCCTGGTAATGACAGCACTGCGGAGGGCTTCGCTCGTTAACAAAATCTAGCCTGGTAATGACAGGACTGCGGAGGGAGGAGGCGGCTTCGCCTCGTGGTGTTGGGTTTGGAGACCCAACACTACGAGAAGAAGTTAAATATAAATAAAATTAATAAAAAGAGCTGATTGTAAATTTTATTGAAAACCTAAATAATTGTTTTATTATAATTAACCTTGACTTATAAAATGAAATGTAAGATATTTATCCTATAAAATTGTGATGTTTTTAAAATGAAGCAAATTATAAAGGTCTTTTATTTTTTATTTTGTTGTCTTATTTTTGTATCTTGTGAAAAAGCTGTTATAGACTCAACTCAAGATATGAATAGGAAAGAGTTTACTGATTTTATGAATTTAAAAGATTCTAGCAAAAGCAAGGAAGCATTATTGGAATTGTCAACTAAGAGTACACCGCCAAATATTTCAAGGTTATTGGTAGCTCCGCCACCTCCACCTATGGGAAATGGTAATCTAATATCTTTTTCTGTAACAGAGGATGTTCCTTTGAAGGATACTCTGATTGAGTTGGGAAGAGTTGCTGATATTGATATAGAAATTGATCCTGAGATTAGTGGTGGCATTATTTTAAAAATAACTAATAAACCTTTGGATGTTATTGTAAATAGAATTGCTGATTTAGCAAGCTTAAAGTATACTTACTCTAATAATATATTGAGATTTGAAAAAGATATGCCATATACGGAAACGTATAATGTTGATTTTTTAATAGATAATGATGTTTGGGGAACTATTGAGTCGGCGCTTAATGAAATTGTTGCCTTAAATGCTCCTTCTAATGTGGGTGCAGAGATTACAAGTACGATAATGCCGCAGCAATCATTGCAACAATTGCGGACTCAGCAGGGTAGGGGCTCAGGTTTAGGAAGCTATAAAATTATTATTAATAAACCTAGTAGTATGATTACTGTTTATGCTAATGAAAAAACTCAGAAAGCTGTTAAGAGTTATATTGAGCATGTAAAGGTTAATTATGCTTCACAAGTTTTGATAGAGGCAAAAGTTGTTGAAGTTATTTTAAATGATGAGTATAAAGTTGGTATAGATTGGAATTTTGTAAATGACACAAAAGGCGGTTTGACAATGGGCTATTCTGATGGCAGTTATGCTACATCCCCTGGTGGAATAAGTGGTAATGTTACGACTGCTATATTTGGTGGAAGCTTAACAGCAGCTATAAATGCTCTTCAAACGTTTGGTTTGACAAAAACTATTTCAAGTCCAAGAGTGCATGCTATGAATAATCAAAAGGCGGATTTAAAATTTGTTAGCAAATTGATATATTTTAGTTTGGAAAAAGATGAGGAAACTAATAATGATACTAGCAGTACGACGACTACATATACCTCAACTAAACAGGAAGAGGATGTTGGTGTTACGCTTACGATTGTTCCATCTATAGATTTAAAAAATAATGAGATTACTTTAAAAGTTGTTCCCGAATTAAAAGTAAAAGTTGGTGAAGTTGAAGATCCAACAAATGATAAGAATAAAGTTCCTATAATTCAAAGTCGTTCTGTAGAAACTTCTTTAAAAGTTAAATCTGGCAATATTTTGGTTATTGGTGGTTTAATGTCGGAAGAAACTATTAATACTGATACGGGTATTCCATTTTTGAGCGGTATTCCAGGGCTGGGTTTATTATTTAAGAGTACGTCAAGAACAACAGAGATTAAAGAAACAGTAATTTTTATAAAAGCGACTATTATAAAACCTAGTGGCGACATAGAAAAATATGATAGAGAATTATATAAAAAGTTTGGAAGGGATAAAGATAATTATTAGTTTTATTATGAAAACGTTATTGAAATTTGTACTATTAACTGCTTTAAGAGATAAATTATATTTGAGTATTTTGATTATACTTGCAGGTGTGTTTGGTATATCAAATCTTGTCGGTTTTTCTGCATTATCAGAAGAAGCTAAAATGCAATTAGTTTATTTCTCATTTTTATCAAGACTAATTATTGTTTGTGGAATGATTTTATTTATTTGTTTTTATATAAATAAGGCTTTTGAGCATAAAGAAATTGATTTTATATTAGCTAAGCCAATATCAAGAAATACACTTATTCTTTCATATTGGATGAGTTTTATATTAATTTCGTTTATACTAATCGCTCCAACCATGATTGTAATTTCGTTTTTTACCAAACAAAATATTGCTGGATTATTATGGTGGGGAGTGAGTGTAATATTGGAACTTATGATAGTTTCAACATTTGCAATTGTTTGTGCTTTAATTTTAAAAAGCGCTGTTGTGTCGGTGCTATCAAGCATATCATTTTACTTTATTGGCAGAATGATGGGATTTTTTGTTTATAGTATAAATTTGCCGGATAATATGGAAGTTGTTAAAAACTGGCAGGCATTAAGTGAAGTCATACTAAAGTTTATTTCAAGCATATTTCCTAGATTAGATTTATTTGGCAAAACTGAATGGCTAGTATATGGCGTCAACAATTACAATGATATTTATATCGTTTTATTGCAATCTCTAATTTATATACCATTTATGCTATGTATTGCTTTTTATGATTTTGGAAAGAAACAATTCTAGAAAAATCTTATGAAAAATGATTTTTTACAAAATTTTCATTGGAGCTGTTCAAAAACAAATAAATTAAAAATTACTTTTGCTTTTTTTATTTTATTTTTATCCTTTCAAATATTATTTTGGATAAAGACAGAACATATAAAACCAAACCTAAAAATTGTTCCAGAAGTTCCAACTATTTCTACAATAAAAGCCTTTTCTTTCGGCGATGAAGAATTTTATTTTAGAATTAGAGGATTAAGACTACAAAACGCCGGAGACACATTTGGCAGATTTAGCCCGCTAAAAGATTATGATTACAAAAAATTAACTGAATGGTTTAAGTTATTAGACAATTTAGACAGTAAATCAAATTATATTCCTTCATTAGCTGCATATTATTATTCAATGACACAAAAAACCGAAGACTTAATTTATATTATTGATTATTTAGAACAGCATGCTGATAAAGACCCACAAAAAAAATGGTGGTGGTATTATCAAGCTATGTCAATAGCAAACAACACGTATAAGGACAAAGATTTAGCAATAAAATTAGCCAAAAAATTAAAAGATGGATCACCCTATGACGCTCCTCTATGGACAAAACAGATGGTAGCTCTATTATTGGCAGGTGATGGACAGAATTGCGAAGCCATAAAAATAATTTCCTCGATTATTGAAGATTATGACAAAGAAAATAGAAAAATATCTGATGATGAATTGAATTTTATGAAATATTTTATAAATAAAAAAATACAAGAACTAAAAGAGCAAAAGTTTGATCCGGCTAATTGTAAATAAAGGCTGTTGGCAAAAAGTAATATTAAAATTTTTAGTTTCTTGAATAAAAAAACTCAAAACAATCAAAATAATAATCAGCCAAGAAGAACTATAAAAACAGCCAATAAAGAAAAACCATAAAACAATTAATATTGGTGAAGTATTGAAATAACAATCAAAAATCACAATTTACCACAACTATTAGTTAAAAAAATATAACACAACCTATTGTTATAAACTTTAAGTTGTCTAAGCATTCAAAAACCTTAATTAATTGTTGTTTTTTAATTTTTAATTTCTATTATTTATCAGAAGTGCGAAGTTGACATTATGTTATCGGAAGAAAATTATAATATTTTAAGGTTGTTTAGAAGTAAGAATGTTGGAGTTAAAACATTCTTCAAGCTTCTTAATTTTTTTGGTGATTGCGAAACAGCAATACAAAATATAAATAAATTTAATGATAAATATAATAAACTAAAAACGCCTATAATATTGGCAACAAAAGAAGAAATAGATAAAGAAATAGTTGCTTGTTCCACAATTGGTGCGAAGATTATTACTTATATGGATAAAAACTATCCGCAGCTTTTAAGAGAAATCAGCGATTTCCCACCAATTTTAACAGTATTAGGAAATATGGAATTGCTAAACAAAAACTCTATCGCCATAGTTGGTTCAAGGGGCGCTTCTTCAAATGGCTGCAACTTTGCAATAAAACTAGCAAGAGAATTAGGTGAGAAAAATTTTGTAATAACATCTGGTTTTGCAAGTGGTATAGACTCGTCAGCACATACTGGAGCTTTGAATACTGGAACTATTGCTGTTTTTGGCGGAGGAATTGATATTATATATCCAAGGGGAAATGAGTCTTTATATTATGAAATAAAAAGAAAGGGTTTGATAATTACAGAATTTCCTTATAATTCCGCTCCAAAAGCTGAAAATTTTCCCTCAAGAAATAGAATTGTTTCCGGTTTATCTAAAGCTGTAATTATAATAGAAGCCGGCATTAGATCCGGAACAATTCATACTGCAAGGCAGGCGCTGGAACAAAATAGAGAACTCTTAGTTGTTCCTGGAAATCCTTATGATGAAAGATCTGAAGGATGCAATAAGTTAATAAAGGAAGGGGCAACTGTAATAACAAATTGTGATGATGTTTTGGAAAATTTGCAGAATTTTCAAGATAATATTAATTATCAAAATTCATTATCAATGAAGGATAATATAAGTAAAATATTTGGTTTAATTGAAGAAAGCGAAATAAATATTCAACAAAATAACATTGAGAGTGAAGAAATTAGCTTAGAGAATAAAACTATAAAAGAAAAAATCTTAGCAAAATTAAATCATACTCCTATAGAAATTGAATTATTGAGCTTTGATTTAGACATTGATGTTAATATCCTGAATATAAATCTAATAGATTTGGAGCTTGAAGGAAAAATTCAAATGATAAACGGAAGAGTTTCTATTTCTTGTCAGCACTTTTAAATAGACACTGTTCACAAAGGTTTTTATTTTATTAAACAGAATTTATTAATTATAAAAAAACTTTGTGAATAGCGTCTGATAGGTTATTTTAACAATTTACAATCTTCGTTAAGAAAATCAAGCTATGGAATGACGTAATTTTAAGAAATTCGAGTGAGGAAATGCATAATTGTTTTAAATAAAATCATTTTTTTCTTGAAAATAAAATAAAAAGGAATAGTCTCCTGTAAGATATTCTTGATACCCTCATGTTAAGGATTTATTAATAAATAGAAAAAATTAGAAATGTCTACAAAAATTAGATTGGCAAGGTTTGGAAGGAATAAAACTCCATTTTATCATATAGTTATTACAGACTCAAGAAATAGAAGAGATAGCAAATTTATAGAAAGAATAGGAACTTTCAATCCATTATTAGCTGATGACAATAAAGATAAAATAATTCTCAAAAAAGATAGAGCTGAATATTGGCTAAGTGTTGGTGCTCAACCTACGGATAGAACCGCAATACTCATGATTAAATTGGGTGTGAAAGGTGCTGAAAAATATAAACCGGTATTTACTCCAAAGCCTAAAACTCCAAAAAAGGAAGAGAAGAAAGCTGAAGAGATTAAGGCTGAAGAAGTTAAGGTTGAAGAAGTTAAGGCTGAAGAAGTTAAGGCTGAAGAAGTTAAGGTTGAAGAGCCAAAAACTGAAGAAGTAAAAGCTTAGTTTAAATTTTATTTAAATTAAAAATCCATTGTTATATTGATAATGGATTTTTTTGTGTTTTTATTTAGGAGGCGAGGGGAGGGGGTGATTTTATAATTAAACTTATAAATTTCATAATAATAAATTTTATAATAGTTAAAGTTAATGATTTTTTAGTAGTTTTTGGTAGCTCCCCTTTGTCGCTTCGCGACATTTCCCCTCAAGGAGGGGAAAGATTTCGGACAGTGGTTAAGAAAAATATAGTTTAACAACCAAGAACAATCTTTCCCATCCTTGAGGGGAAAGATTAAGAACAGTGGTGAAGGCAAGGAAAAAATATTATAGCAGGTAAAGAAAAAATAGTTTAACAACCAAGAACAATCTTTCCCCTCCTTGAGGGGAAATGTCCGAAGGACAAAGGGGAGCTATCCATAGATTATTACTAAATCTTGTATTAAATATAATAAGATATCCAGTTTAAAAGAAGTTAGCAGTTCAATCATATTAATTAATTATTGCTTTTTAAAAATATATTAGTATATATTCAACCAAGTGCAATCTAATTATGAAGTTTAGGGGTGTTTTATAAAATGTTGCATTTATATGATTAATCTACCCTTTAAAGAAAAAAAATGACAAAAGAAAAAAATTATTTACAAGAAGATTTTGAAACTTTGTTGGCTGAATTTGATGGTGAAACTCAGTCGCTTGAAGAAGGAACTCTTGTAAAAGGCGTTATCGTTGACATAGATGATAAAGCTGTTGGCATTGATATAGGTTCAAAGTCAATTGGATATATTCCTGTTAGTGAATTTAGGGATGAAGATATTCATGTTGGGGATCTGGTTGATGTTTTATTGAATAAAATTGAAAATAAAAAAGGTGAGCTTTTAATTAGCAGAGAAAGCGCAAAAAAATATCAAACTTGGAGCAATCTAAAACAATATATGACAGATGGAACTGTTATAGAAGGTAAGATTTTAGGTAAAGTAAAAGGCGGATTTGCTATTGAGTTAGGCGGCGTTGTTGCATTCTTGCCAAAAAGTCAGGTTGATACTGCTGATTTGCTGAATATGTCAAATTTGATTGGTAATAAAGATAAATTTATGGTTTTAAAGATAGACGATGTTAGAGGTAATGTTGTTGTATCTAAGAGAGCTATATTAGATGAGCAGAGGAATAAAGAAAGAGATGAGATTCTTTCTAAGATTAAAGTTGGCGATGTTGTTGAGGGTATTGTAAAGAATTTAACAGAATACGGTGCATTTATTGACTTTGGAAGCTTTGATGGTTTGTTGCATTTAACTGATATTTCTTGGTGTAGAGTTAGACATCCAAGCGATGTTTTAAAAGTTGGCGAAAGCATTAAGGTTCAAGTAATTAAATATGATGCTGAAACTAAAAAAGTTTCTTTGGGTATGAAGCAATTGCAAGAAAATCCTTGGGAAACTATTAATACAAAATATCCTGTTGGAAAAATTGTAAAAGGTAAAATTACAACTATTGCACAATATGGCGTATTTGTTGAAATTGACAACGGCATTGAAGGCCTAGTTCATATTTCTGAAATGTCTTGGTTTAAAAATAACTTGTCTCCTTCAAAAATTTTGTCAGTAGGGCAAGAGATTAGTGTTATGGTTCTTGATATAGATTCCGAACATCACAGAATTTCGTTAGGTATCAAGCAATGCACTCCAAACCCTTGGAAAGAGTTTGCTGAGACTCATAATGTTGGTGATATTTTGGAAGGAACAATTAAAAACATTACAGAGTTTGGCTTATTCGTTGAATTCTCTAGCGGAGTTGATGGTTTAGTTCATGTTTCTGATTTAAAGAATGAAGAAGACATTAAAAAATATAACAAAAATGATAAAATTAAAGTTGTATTGTTGGGAACTAACTATGAACAAGAGAGAATCAGTATTGGTGTTAAACAGTTGAATTGCGACTTGAAAGAACAAATCAAAAAGTTTGAAAAAGGTACTGATATATCTTGTATAGTAAAGACTATTAAGAAAGAATTCTTGGAAGTTGAGACTGAATGTGGTTTGAAAGCTGTTATCAAAAGAATTGATATAGCAAAAGACAAGAAAGATCAAAGAACCGAGAAATTCAAAGTTGGCGAAAAATTAGATGGAAAGGTATTCTTATTCGATGCAAATACAGGAAAATTCTTAATTTCTTTAAAACCAATTTCTGATATTGAAGAGAATTTGGAAGAGGAAGAAGATTTTGATGTAGATCAATATACTGGACCAGATACAGGTGCTACATTAGGCAGCGTATTTGGAAACTTGTTTGAGCAAATAAAATAGTATAATTTATTTGTTTATGGAGAGCTATCGATTTGTTAATCGGTAGTTCTTTCATATTTCAAGAATTTAAACTTACATTTTGGCACCATGTATTTTGAAAAAGTTTAACAGTCAAATTATTTCCAATATTTTTAAATCTATTGGTTCAAGCAAAGAGTTTTTACCTTAAGTATTCATTCGATTTGATAAAATATAAGGTACAGAAAAAGGATTGTTTTAAATAACAATCCTTTGTCTCGTTTTAGTAAGTCAAAGCCGTTCATTTGTTTTTATCTTTGTTTATAATTGAACCTGCATATTGATTTTCTGGTCTTTCTGCTTTTTGAATATAATTAAAATATAATTTTGAAATTTCATGTAACTTTATTAACTTTGTATTTGGATCATTGCCTCCCCATACTGTAGGTTTAAATAAGTGAAAAAATCCACGATTATATAGATCTGTAGAGTAATAATGAGAATCATCTTCAGCAAAATTATTATTATCTTTGCAAATTTTTAATGGGCTTACAACTAAAGAAACACTGTTATCAGTTTCTCTTTGTTTCTCTAAGTCATCTATGTAAAAACATACATATTTAAAATATTCTAATTCATCATCTGTTACACCGTTAAAAGCTTTTAAAGCTCTTTGTATTAATTTTTGATCATTTTTGTTTTCTCTAAGAATTAGTGCCATAGTTTTTACAGCTAACAACGAAGGTGTTGTTGCTATTGAGTTGGCGAATACCCAAAAGTTATCAGCCAAATCGAAATTATTTTCTAATTCTTTATAAAATTCCTCTGGTATCATATCTAATGTATTTATAAATCTATCAAATATTTTATTCATTCTAAGATTATAAGATTTTTCTAGCATATCCCAGAAAGGAAAAGGAAAAACCCCATCAGCAACACTTTTAAATAATTCCATTTTACTTTTTTCAAGCATAATTTTTGTTTAATTAACATAGTTTATATATAGTATTAAAACCACAACTTTCAATATCTACACCAAATTACAACTAATCACAAAACAATCATTATTCGTAGGTATAAACAATGGTCTAGACTTTGCTCCATATACAAAAGCTGTTGTTCCAACTGACAATATACTCCAATACGCATATGGAAGTTGCTTTGTTTTGATTATAGTTAAAGCATTTATATTACCAATGCTTCCGTTATTAATCATTGTAGCTGAGTTATCTATTCCTACCTATATTAAATCAAGTCTTACATCTTCTGGAAGTAATAAAGGTGTTGCATTTGGAATATATGGTTGAAGTGCTCCGTTCATATATTTTAATAAATATTTAAATATATTATCACTATACTCCGGTCTTACTTTATCATAATAGCTAGACATTAAATCAAATGAACTTTTTCTTTTCACAGTAATAATTTTATTTATCTTCTTGTATTGTTTCTAATTTAGGAAACAATATTCCAATGTTTTTCATTTTAAAATTTTCTAATTTTCTTAACTCAAAAGCTTTCTCAATAGGTGTTTGTGATATGTCATAATCCATAGATGATAATATTTTACAAGATATAGTTGGCATAATTGGATTTAAAGATATTGCTAACATACGCATTCCTTCTGATAATACATACAGAACGCTCATTAATTCTTCTCGTTTTTTATTATCTTTTACCAAAATCCATGGTTGTTTTTCATTAATGTAAGTATTTATATCAGAACAAACTTTTAATAAATTAGAACTATTTATAGAAATATCAGAAATAGCTTCTGTTTTGTAAATAATATCCTTTAAAATAGCAGATATCTGATTAATAAAGTTTTGATCTTCTGAATTTATGTTAGGATTTGATATCACACCGTCATTACATTTTTCAATTAATTTATAAATACGAAAACATAAATTACCTAAATTGTTTGCCAATAAATCATATGTTTTATAGATAATATTTTTGGAAATTTGTGTATCTTTTGATACATTCGTCAAATATAGAAGTATAAAACGAAAGGCATCAACACCAATTTCATTTATAATTTCCTCAGGATCGATAATATTGCCTAAACTTTTAGACATTTTTATACCGCCTTCACCAACTAAAAAACCATGAACCATTATGTTTTTTGGTAATGGTAAATCCAAACTTTTTAATATAATAGGCCAATATACGCAGTGTGGTTTAATAATATCTTTTGCCATTAAGTGAATTGCATTAGTCCAATATTTGTTGAATTTTGCGATATCGTTTGGCCAATCTAAATTTGATATATAATTAATCAACGCATCAAACCAAATGTATACAATATAATCTTTATCAAACGGCATTTCAATTCCTAATGGAACCCTGTTTCTTGGTCTGGATATACACAAATCATCTAACGGTGTCTTCAACATTCCTAAAACTTCATTTTTAAAATTTATTGGTTGAATCCAATTAGGATTTTGATTTATATAATCAACTAACCATTGGCGATATGGTTCTAACTGTAAAAAATAATTCTCTTCTGATAATTCAATTGGCTTTGTTTGGTGATCTGGACACTGACCATCTTTGTCTAAATCAGACTCTTTTTTAAACTGCTCACACCCAGTGCAATAGAGACCAACATATTTTTTCTTAATAATTAACCCTTTGTCATATACAATTTGAAGGCACTTACACACAATCTCCTTATGTTTTGTAAATGAAGTTTGCGCAAAAAAATCATATTTTACATTTAAATCTGTAAACAATTTTTTAAAATTTGCGCTATACTTTTCAACATATTCATCAAAACTTATATTGAGTTTAGCTATTTTTTCGGAGTTTTTTTGTCCATGTTCATCAGTACCTGTTGTATAAAAAACACTTTCACCACGAAGCTCAAAAGTACGTTTTAAAACATCACCAATTATGGTTGTATAGGCATGTCCTAGATGTGGTTTGCCATTTAAATAATATATGGGAGTTGTTATGTATTTAGCCTTATTCATTTCATATATCTAATATCAATATGTATATTATTACGCAATAAAAAAAATATTTCAAACTAAATAATTTTAAATATGTTGTTTAAAATAATGTTTATTGCATTTGCAAAAACTCCACCTACTGTAGCATTATTAATATTTACCATAGGCGTTCCATTCTATGCTCTATCTAGATATGCATTATTGCCACTGCCATTTCCTGCACCATTAGTTCTTATATCGCCATTGTTTATAGAAATAGTGTTATCTATTTCTATATGGTTTATTGGATTATCTTTAATGTTTTGCGGAGGAGTTATTGTATCATAGGCATATGCAGATGGCATAAAAGATGACATAAATTGAAAATTGGAAATAAAAGACAATGTTAATGAAGATTTTGAATCAATCCTTTCTGTAATGGTTCGTAAAATTGAGTCAGTTTTTGAATTAATGGTGGTGGATAAATTCTTACATTTCTAGTTGCTCTCTTTTTGCAACCAAAAGTAAACTTATTTAAAAAGTTAAAAAAACAAAATGATAAAGCGATATTGTTTTTTAACTTTGAAGTACGATTATAAAACAAATAAAAATCCATCAGTTTTATTAATAGATTTTTATTTATCCTTTATTGACACAGAATTTGGAATGGTCTCGAACTATATCAAATCTTCAGAAAGAACAACAATTCTGTTTAATAACAATCAATATTACAAAACCTAATCTTGAAACTAATGCCGAATCTAATTCGCAATCTAATGTTAAAAACAATAAATCATTCTATAAAGAAACTAGGTATTTTATAAAGGATTGTGAATTTAATTTATTTGATGACTTATTCAATAATTTATCTAATCAATAAATCTCCACTATAACATTTTCAAAAACAAAAAATTTTATCTGGTTATTTTTTCTCTATATAAATTAGATTTAATATGCCATTATTGTTAATAAATATGCTCAGTTTGTGCTAAATTTTTTTCTTTTCTAAAAACCAATGGTTGCCACTTAAAATTCTTTCCATTTAAAAATATATCTCCACCCATCCATAAACTTGTCAGTGTACATGTTGGAACATTATATTCACCAAAGATTAATTGACCGCTATTTCCATATCCTAGAAATGAATCACTAATTCTTTCTTCCGTCCAATGCGGTTTACTTTGTTTTAACAATTGAATACCTACAATTTTGAGAATTTCATAAAAATTCTCTATTTCCATTTTTGTAGCACAATTAAAAAAGATTGTTTCTTTAATATCATCTATTCTATTATTAATTATTTTTCCAAATAATGTTTTATCTATAGGGAATTTTTTTATTATCTCTATTTTTGAATTTTTATCTAATTCATAAGTTTGTAAAATTTCATTTGCTTTAGTTAATCCTGTTTCAGTTCCTTTATAAAAAAAGAATATTTTTTTAACTTCACGAAATATATCAATCTCATTTTTAGATAAATTAAGTTCAATTCTGTTATTATTATCAGAAAAAAAACTTTTAATTATTGAAATAAATTGTCCACCACTAATTAAGAAATCATCAATAAAGTATACTGTGCTATCATTTTTTATATTATGTAATAATTCGTGTATATCAAGGGATATTTTTATTTTATTATTAATTTGATTTATTATCCTATAGGAACTTTCATCTTTTATACCAAAATTATTTATAAAATAATTTATTTTATGATTTATATTAGATTTGGGAATAAATTTATTAAAACTTTCAATAATTTCACTATCATATATAAACTCTATATTATTCAATAAAGTGTATAAAATATTTGTATTATTAAAATCAAAATATTTAAAATTATTAATCCAATTATCTACCGATTCTTTTATGCCAAGAGAACCTAACCTTCCTTTATATTTAGAAAGGTTTTCTAAAAAACTATCTGTATTCATATTCACCTTTTATAACTAGCGTCTAAAGTTTTCTTTTCACTAAATCCAACTGCTTCAGCTGTAAAACCATGTTTTAGAAGTATTCCTAATTTTTTTTGGTTTCCAGTAATTAATTTTATATGTTTAAATCCCAAATCCTTGAAAATCCAACAGGCTTGATGAAAGTCTCTTCCACTATCAAAATATTTTTCTGGAAAAGATGTTTGCATGCACATATGCTCTAGCTCTTGCTTTAAATATAGAATAGAACCATTACCATCAGCTTGTATTTTAGCTAAGCTACTTTCAAGCTCTTCTCTACAATCGCAAGCAGTTGATTGAAATAATTCACTTTTAGCACAACCACTATGTATTCTAGTTGGGGCATTTAAAAAATCACCTTTATGTAAAAATAAATGAACTCTAGCTTGTCCAATTTCTTCATATAATTCAACTTCAAATTCGCCAAACTTTGTTATTAATCTATCACTTCCAATTTTAACTACATTTGGGTGTATTAATTTGAAACTATCAATGATCTCTTCTAAATTATATATTTTTAATTTTTCACAAGATAAAGATTTTTTAATAATCTCTGTTATTTTTATTTGTTGTTTAAAATTATTAATTAGCTTCAAATAATAAGCACCTTCTTCAAATCTATTTCTAAATTTTATATCTGGAAAAATTGTTTGTCCAGCTGAGCATTTAACTAAAAATGATTTTGCATTATTTGACAAAATACATGGAAAAATTTTCTCTTCTTGTATCATATTACTTTTATCTTTTTATTAATTAAAATTTCGTTCATTATACCACTCCTTGAAGATAAAGAACAATATAATGGATCAAAGTTATATTTTTTGTAAATATCGGCAACAAAAATTGAAAACTCAGTAATTTCTTCTATATTCGGCTTCTTTTTATTTTCCCACATGGTTCCTTTTTTAGGAGTAAATACAGTAAAATCTGTTGCAACACCAATTTTTGCAAGCTCAAGCACACCTTTTTTAGTTTCATTAACTTCTTGAGCTCCGAGAACAAATCCACATCTTACATTTCCATTACCAAAATATTTGACACCATCTTCAAAAGATTTTAGAAAATCATTATATTTTATAAGATCACTTTTACCTTTACAAACTGTGTTATAGAATTTTTCACCCCACACTTCAATATTATAAATTAAATGTTTATAACCAAGTTCTTTTGCTTCTTTTGAAAAATTTTCATCACATATTGGAATTAAATTTAAAAAAGCGTCTAAATTTGCTATGTCATATACATTATTCAATGCTTTTGTTATTCTGAAAATATATTCCCATTCTTTTTTGACATCATATAAATTACCTGACATTACGTGTAAGTGTCTATGTGGATTTATATTTTCTTTCAATATATATTTATAAGATTCAACTAAAGCATCTGTGTACGGTTTCTCGACGCAGGATAACCATTTATCAATATCCATAGAAAATTTTGAATTTAATTCATTTAAACTGGGAACTGGACTTTTCTCGTTGCACCTTTTTGCTGCTGAATCACAAAATAAACATGAAGTTTTATTAAAAAAACCATTACATCCCTCAAAGCCCAAAAAAGCAATTCTGTCAGCTCCTATAATTTGTATATAGTTAAAAAGAGGAAAATTATTTATAATAATATTTTTGAATTTTAATTTTTCAGAAAAAGAACATTCTAATTTCATATTTAAATTATTACAAACTATATAAGCTTTTCCATTTGAGCCAATCATTGTAAAAGGAGAAATTTCATTGTAATTCATTTTTACAACACTTTTAAATTTTTTTTCCTTATCTTCTATATAAAATTCTTCTGGTATAAAAGGATAATCGGATCTTTCAACATCAAATAGTTGATTGTCGATTACTCCTATTTTTTTCTTAGATCTTTTAACTCTATAATTATCTGGATAACCAAATAATTCACTATATAAAGATTTAGTATCCACATTAATACCAAAACAAACAAACATTAGCTTAATTGTAGCTAGCTCATTATTACACAAACTCAGAACATTATTGAATGTGTGCAAAATACTAGTCGCATTATCTGACAACACAAAAAATCGAAATTATTATGCAAGATATTTTAGAAATAAAAAAATATTTATCAATAAAAGATATTTTATTTTAAAAAAATATTTTTATAATCGCCACCGTGATCTAACAAAAAACAAAATAATGAAAAAATTATTTATATTTGATTTTGATGGAACTTTAGTTGATACAAAATCAATAGTAAAAAAAGGTATTTTGGATTTCTCAAAAGAAAATTTATTGCCAGTGCCAGATATTGAATTGATTTGTTTAGGATATTCTAATCCAGATAATTACGATTTTGGTTGGGGGGTTGATAAACAAAAGCAAAAAGAATTAATGGATAAAGCTTTTATTTTGATTTCCGAAAAAATAAGCAAGGGAGTTTATATTCCAAATATATTTAAAAATACTATTGAAATTTTAAAAATTTTGTCTGCAAAAGATTCAATGCTAACAATTTGTACATCAAGAGAAAAAAGTGCCTGCTTAAATATGCTTGAATATTATGATATTAAAAAATATTTTAAAGTTTTTAAAACTAGAGAGGATATAACTCTAAGAAATAAGAAACCAAAACCAGATCCTGAATTAGTTTTAGAAATAGTAGATGAATTAAAATTTAAAAAAGAAAATACATTCATAGTAGGTGATACTGATGCTGATATAATTGCTGGAAAAAATGCAAATATAAAATCCATTGGAGTATCTTGGGGATATTTTAGTAAGGAACAATTAAAAAATTGTAATTGTGATTTTATAATTGATGATTTTTTGGAATTAAAAGATTTAATTTAATGGAAGATATATTATGAAAATATTATTAATAATTGGAACAATGGGTTCTGGTAAATCCAAATATATTTTTGATTTTTTAGAAAATAACCCTTATGGTTTTGTTAAAAGTGAAATTGCTTGTTTTAAAAATGTTGCTCAAACAAGAGATGGTAGTGTAATTAGATCATTAGCTTATCCAACAAGGCAAATAAATAGTATTAATATATCAGATATACGCGATGTATTAAAGAGTTCAAAAAGATGTATTATAGTGGATGAATATCAGTATTTTTCTGCGGAAAATTTAAGATTGGGCATTCCCCAAATAAATCAAAGTAATTGTGAATTTTTGATACTTGCGGGTCTGCAATATTATGCAAATGGCAATGAATGGGGATCATTTCAAACACTGAAAAACATAACACAAGGATTAAAAATAAAATTAGAAATTGTAGAAATGAAAGATCATAGATGTGACAGTATAATGTGCGCTGATCCAGCAATATATCATAAATTAAAATTTAACTTAGGCAATAGAAAATTTGAAGATTTAACTGTAATGGATTATGATTTCTTATGCCGTTCATGTTGGGTTGATTTTGTTAAGAAAAAAGAAGAAGAAAAAATAAATAATAAAGAATAAAGTTAAACAATAATGTTTTTTAAATTCATTTTTAATCTTTCAGCCGTTAAAATCTTCATAAGAAGCTCTTATTGAAAAATAAGGTTTAACTACAAACTGAACTTTTTGTTCATACCTTTTTTATCCAGTAGAGAAGAGGACATCACTAACTTTTTCTCAAGGGAATGATTTTTATGTATTTTTACTTAACTTTAGAAAATAAAATTGAAAGTTAAGTTCGTATACTGCCGAAGCCCTTGAAATATGGGGTTGAAAATTGGTTGCGAAAATTATGAGAAAGTTTAGTTTTGGGTTTTATGGTGGTGGATAAATTAATACATTTCTAATTGCTCTCTTTTTATAACCAAAAGTAAACGTATTTAAAAAGTTAGAAAAACAAAATGGTAAAGCGATATTATTTTCTAACCAAAAAATTCTTTTTTACTATTGATTTTTAAAAATTGTATTTTAGCCTAAGTGAAGCGATACAATAAAAGTAATAATAAGTATATATATTTCAAAAAGAGATTTTTCAGACTTAGAATATGAATTTGTTGAGAGAAAGGGAGACGGACATCCTGATACATTATCTGATAATTTAGCAGAGTTTTTATCATCAAACTATTCAAAATACACTAAAAAGAATTTTGGAGCAATTTTGCATCATAATTTTGATAAAGTTGGCTTACTTGGGGTGCTTCTTATGTCAAGTTTGGAGATGGGAAATTAACAAAACCTATAAGAGTATTGCTTAATGGCAGAGCTTCAACAAAGTTTGGAGATACTGAAATTCCAGTAAAAGAAATGTTAATAAATTGGAGTAAAGAGTTTTTGTTATTTAAATTTCCAATGATAAATGTAGAGAAAGATTTGGAATTTCATTATAATTTAAGTAATCAAAGCAGTCCAGGAAAAACAGATGAAAAAAATTCAGACAAAGGAACTAGAAAATATTGGTTTGAACCAAGAGGATTATATGATTTACAAGAATTAAAAAAGTTGGTTTCCAATGATACATCTATGGATGTTGAATTTAAAATATCGGAAAGAAATATTTTGGATATATTTAATTTAGAAACTCAAAGATGTCGTAACTGTATAATAAGAGATAGATTGTTAAAATTAATGAAATATAAAAAATTGACAACAGATGTTAATCAACCAACGAGTTCTTTTGTCTCAAGAATATGCAAACCATTAAAAAAGGTGGAAAGATCAATGATAAAAAGTCAAATAATAGAAGGTTTTGAAAGATTTATATGAAAAAAAGAAAATATTTTTTTAGGTGGAGGTGGAGATAAAGAGATTAATTGGAAATGTTTTTTTATTTGAAAATTTAAATAGTTGTGTAAAAAAAATTAAATTATAAATGAAAAAAATACTATTTGTAATATTAGATAATTTGGATTCAGGAAAAAGCCATATTACAAGGCTAAATTTAGAGATGGAGTTAATATCGAAAAATATTGATATTAATGTAATTATTTTAAATAAAGATAATGGTTATAAACCAATAAACAACGTAACATTTTTTCATTATCCTATAAAGTTTATTGGTTGGGATTTACAGGATATAAGTATTTTAAGTGATTATTTAAATAAAAAAATAGATGAAATAAAACCAGAATTAGTAATTTTGTGTATAGAAATATGGGACTTGATTAAAGTTTTATATAATCTTACAAAAATTAAAAATATACCGTTTGCTGTTATGTTGCACGCAATGCCTTTTCTTTGTGCCCCATTACATTGCTCTAATAATTTTTCTGATGATGTAAATAAATATCTGTTAAATAAAAATTTATTAGATTATAAAAAAGAGTATATTAAAAAGCATTTTATTGAGCTACAAAAAACTCTGAATAGTGGGAAATTCTTTTAATTAAAGGCAATAATTCCTTTTTAAGATACAATCACAATATAATTTTCCTATCTAATCAGAGTTATGGACAGACCCAATATTCTATCTAAAACCCAAAATCATCGCTCTTTAAATCAAACTCTCCAATCAATTTTATAGAAAAATCATTATCCCCATTTCTGATAATAGTATTTCCATTTTCATGATAATATCCGAGTGTAGAACCATCAGCACCTTCAAATGCTATACTGTCAAATCCAAGAGATGAATCAAATTCTATTATATCTTGTCCTTGTGTGAAGTCATAGATTGTATCCATTGTAATAGAACTATTTACATCACTACTATCAATTCTACTGTCTTCTAGTGAATCAAATTGAAATATATCATTTCCATTACCTCCCCACATTTTATCAACTCCTTCTCCACCGTTTATAGTATCATCTCCGTCATAGCCTTTTAATATATCATTACCACTATCTCCATTTAATATATCATCACCTCTGCCACTTTGTATATTATCATTTCCACTTCCACCATTTAATGTGTCATCTCCATCGTTAGACCAAAGAACATCATTGCCATTACCACCATTTAGTTCTACATTTCCATATGAGTATTTTAATGATGATAAATCTATAATATCGTTTCCATCTTCTCCATTTATGATTTCAATACTATTCAAGCGATTACCATTTGCACTTGGATTGTCTGTATAATCATCATCTAGGAATATAGCGTCATTTCCACTAGTTAGATTTAATGTATCAGCTCCACTTCCACCATCAAATGCATCATCTGTTCTATTTAATCCAATCAGTTCTAGTCTATCATTTGAATAAACATTCAGTGCAGTGTAATTGCTTTGTGTCCATGATGAATCTTGGTTATATTCTATGATATCATCTCCAGTTCCAGATCTTATGATATCCATTTCTCCAGAATTTCCTCTAAATATACCATCAATATCTTGAATATCAATTATATTGATTCTATCAAGTAAAGCTTGATTAGCTTCAATCTCTTTACTTACCATTAAATTAAATGAATTTGTTGCTTCTAGGTTTCCATCACTTGCTACAATATTCAAATCTAATAAACCAGCACTAATACTATCATCTGCAGTTCCACTTAATATACCAGTATCTGAGTCAAATGTTAACCAACTTGGTAAATCACTACCGTCTGCCAATTTAACACTTAATTCAAGGCTATCTCCATCTATGTCAGAGAAAGTAAAGTAATCATTCAAATTACATTCAAAATACTCACCTACAAAAGCTTCTTGTTCTGTAACATTACCAGATATTGTTGGTGCATCATTAACTGGATTTACATTAATATGAACAGTAGCCGTATTTGAAACAGCACCATCAGAGTCTATTATATTGTAAGTAAAGCTATCATTTCCATTGAAATTAGAATTTGGAGTATATGCAAAGCTTCCATCAGCATTAAGAACTACAACACCGAATGCTGCAGCAGCTACAATATTAATATTCTCTTTATTATATGATGACAATTCATCTTCTATATCTGTATCATTGTTAAGAGCATTTATGATTACTGTAGAATCTTCATTTAAAGAAATACTATCATCTGTTGCAATAGGAGTATCATTTACTGAATTAACTACTATACTAATTGATTTAGTAGTTTCTCCACCATTACCATCAGTTATTGTGTAAATTATAGTGTCAGTTCCATTGAAGTTTGCTGTTGGAACATATTGAATTACTTTATCTCCGTTTGTGTCTTCAATTATTGAAGCTGTTCCATGAGAACCATTTGATACTTCTTTTATTGTGAGGCTATCACCATCAACATCAGAAGCATTTGCAAGAACATCTATTGTAATACTATTGTCTTCATCTGTTGTTGCGGTAGTTATTGTTGCTACTGGTACATCATTTACAGAGTTTACAGTTATATTGACTGTTTTTGTAGTTTCTGCACCATTAGAATCTGAAATCGTAACTTCAAAAGAATCTGTTCCGTTAAAATCTTTATTTGGTGTATATAAAATTTTACCATCAATAATTTCTATAGTTCCGTTACTTACATTAGAAACTGAAACAATATTTATAGAGTCATTTTCTACATCTGTACTATTTGCTAATACATCAATTAATAGTGGATTATCTTCGTTTGTAGTAACTGAATCTAAATTAATAACTGGAGCGTCGTTTACACTATTTATTGTTAAATTAAAAGAACCAACATCTTTTAGTTCACCATCTTTTACAATTATAAATGTGAAACTATCATTTCCATAGTAATTTGCATTTGGAGTATAAGTAATACTTCCATCATCGTTGATTTGAACTTCACCATTTTCAGCGTGTCCTACAGAGATATTATCAGAAGTAAGATTTAAACCTAAATCGGCATATTGATCTAAAATATTTAATACTATATTTGAATCTTCATTTAAGTTAGATTCTTTAATTGTATTTATTGCTACTGGATCTTTTCCTTCTATATCAATATTAATACTTTGTTTTACTTCAACAGTTCCATCACTAATTATATATTCAAAAGTATCATGTCCATTTTCACCAGAATTTGGAGTGTAGACAATTTTTCCATCAATAATACTTGTTGTTCCTTTAGTTCCATTAGTTACAGAAACTAATGATATATTATCACCATCAGTATCATAACTTCCATTTACAACATCTATTGTTACTGAATTATCTTCCGTTGTATTTGCTTTTGTTATGATTGCAACTGGAGTATCATTTATTGAATTTACAGTTATATTTACTTTTGCTTCTTTTGTTATTCCATCAGAATCTGTAATCGAATAAGTAAAATAATCATTTCCATTATAATTTTCATTTGGAGTATAAGTTATAGTTCCATCATTGTTTATAACTATATTTCCAAATACTGGTTGATCAACTATATTTATATTGCTATAACCTAATACATCTTCTATATCACTATCATTCTCAAGAACATTTATAATGACTGAATTATCTTCATTTACAGAAGCACTGTCATCATTTACAATAGGATCATCATTTACAGAATTTATATTAACTGTTAATGTTTTTGTAGTTTCACCACCATTACCATCACTTATTGTGTAAGTAATTGTATCAGTTCCATTATAATTCTCATTTGGAGTATATTGAATTGTTTGATTACCATTCTCATCTTCAACTATTGTTGCTGTTCCATGAGAACCATTTGTTACTGATTTAATTGAAATAATATCGCTATCAATATCACCAGCTCCAGCAAGAACATCTATTATTACATTTTCATCTTCATTTGTAGAAATAGAATCAATTGTAGCTACTGGATTATCATTAACTGAAACTATTGTTAGTGTTATTGTTTTTTCTGTAACTCCACCATCAGAATCAATTATTGAATATGTAAAGCTATCACTTCCATAATAATTTGCATTTGGTGTATAAGTAATTGTTCCATCAGCATTTTGAATAATCACTCCATGAACTGCATTTCCAACACTTTGAAGTGTTATAGAAGAGCTATCCAAATCAAAAGTTCCAGATAAAGGACTAAGAGTTATTGAATTATCTTCTTTTACAACAGCATTTTCAAGTGTAGCTATTGGCAGGTCATTTACAGAGTTTATATTAATTGTTAAACTTTGAACTGTAATACCGCCTTTGCCATCTGATAATGTATAAGTAATATTATCAATACCATTCATATCAGAGTATGGAGTATAAACTAATTTACCATTAATTAATTCAATACTTCCTTTATTTCCTTGAGTGAAAGATTGTATTGAGATAGTATCGTTTTCATCATCAGTAGCACCAGCAAGAACATCTATTGTAACAGTATTGTCTTCATCTGTTGTAGCAGTCGTAATTGTGGCGATTGGAGCGTCATTTACTGAATTAATTTTGATACTAACTGTTTTTGTAACTTCACCACCATTTCCATCAGATATTGTATAAGTTATAGTGTCAGTTCCATAATAATTTGAATTTGGACTATATTGAATAACTTTATTTCCATTCACATCATCAACTATTGTTACTGTTCCATGAGAACCATTTATTACCGAGTTAATTGAAAGTGTATCACCATCAACATCTGTTGCATTTGCAAGAACATCAAGAATTACTGAATTGTCTTCATTCGTTATTGCGGTAGTTATCGTTGCAGTTGGAGCGTCATTTACAGAATTTACAGTTATAGTAATACTATTAGTACTTATGTTACCATAAATATCTGACACAGTATAACTGATAGTATCAGTTCCATTAAAGTTTGTATTGGGTGTATATTCTATTTTATTATCAACAATCTCAACTGTTCCATTTGAAGAGTTAGATACATTAATTAGTGTAATATCACTATCTGGATTTAAATTTTTTATTTCAGAAACAACATCAATTTGAGTTTTAGTATCTTCATTGATTGTTGTTTCATAATTATCTATTGAATATAATTGATCCGATATAAAATTGAAATCACTTGCAGTTAGACTGTCTTTAGCTATATTTTCTACAATAATTTTTTGTCCATTAGCAAGATATATTTCTGCATTGTAAAAAATAGGATCTCCAAATATTCTATATAATATTGAACTATATGAAAGCATTTCTTGTGCTGTAACATTTTCCAAAAATTTACGATCAGAATTTTCATAAGCAGAAGTTAATGTATATGTATATGTGTCTGGTTCTTTATAAAGTATTATTAATTCATCAAAAGAGTTTGCTAATAAGTTACTGATTGAAATTTTATCTGTTCCATTTTCAAAATCAGTTATAACAGTTTTACCATTAGTAGTGGAATTTTCTCTTATTATAAATGTATCTTGTCCATTTCCTCCAGTTGATATAGCGGAATCTTTTGAGATTAATGTATCATCACCTTCACCTCCAAAAATAACATTATTTTCTCCAACAAGAATATCATTTCCAGTTGTTCCTGTTAGTTTAAATATAAAATTGTTTTCTGTTAAATCTGAAGCACTAACATTTTCTAAAACCAAATCATAGTTATTACCTAAACTTATTATAGAATTACCATTACCGTCATCAGAAATTACAAGATCTTCAAATGAATTTATGCTTGTATTTTGTAAATCTATTCTTTCATTTATATTATTAACTTCAAAATCTTGAATTGTTATTGTGCTATCTTCTCCATCTGAGATAAAATATATATCATTACCTTCTCCACCTTTTACAGTAGCTGATGAATAATATCTTGTCGGACAATAATCTGTAGCTATACCATCATCATCAAAAACATAACTCCATATATCAGTATAATAAAAATATAATTTATCATTTCCAGAACCTAAATCAATATTATCATTTGTAGATGTATATATAATATCATCTCCATCACCAGCATTTACAATATTTGAAGTTTGAGTGCTATATTCAATAGCACTATTGCCATTAATTGACGAATCAATGTCTAAAATAATTATATCATTACCAGCTCCACCATAAATGTAGCTATCTACAGTATCGCTAATTTTTATATAATCATTTCCGTTTCCACCATCTATAATAGAGTCAGATGAACCAATAGACGATATTGTATCATCACCTTCTTCTCCATATAGTTCACGAGTACTTTTTATAAAACTATAAATTGTTGTACTGATTTCATCATTTCCATCTCCGGCATAAACAATATCATCACCAGTAGCTACATCAATATAATCATTGCCACCTTTTGCATATATAGTATCATTATCATTTAAATTAAATTCATAATTAAGTAATGAGTCTGTATAAAATGCAGAATCTCCAGAATAAATTCTATCATCAAACTCACTTCCTTCTATATAATCACTACCGCCATATGAATAAATAATTTGGCTAGAAGTATAATCTATGAAATTATCATCTATTGTATCATCACCAACAAGAACCGTCTTAATTTCAAAATTATCAGCTGTAATACTACTGCTATCAACACCTTCAAGTAAAATTTCACTATCATCATATTTTATAAGTGTTCCTTCCGATGTAGAAGTAATATTCAAATCATCAAATGATGTTATAGTGGCACTTTCTATTACTATTTTTTCATTAGTATTCGTATAATCAAAATCTTTTATTAGCATTGAATTACAAGAAACTAAATATTGAAATATAAATTTATCAGAACCATTGCCACCATAAATTATATTGTTATTTGCATTACCTTTTAATGTTATTTCATCATCGCCTTCATCTCCATAAATAGCACTATTAGTGCCATTGAAAGATATAATATCATTTCCATTATCTCCATGAATAGTAACTAAATTATAATAATCATATGAACCGCCTGTATTTAGAATATCATCACCATCACCAAGATGAATATTTGTTCCAAAATCTTCATTCAAATTGTAGTCATATAGATCTTCTATTTTATCGCTATTACTAGTAAAATATATATTATTTGCATATTGAGTATCACCAACATGTACTGAAAGACCTTCAAAATTTCTTACATCAAGATCGCTAGAATCAACATTTTTCAAAATAATCTTTTGTGTATCAGAAAACTCTATTATTGTATCATTTCCAGATTGAGTGATATTCAAATCTTCAAAATATACTATATCGCTATTATTATTTAGTATATCGGTTATATCTATAATTTCTTTCTTACTTGCTACATCAAAATCTTCTATTGTTGTAATTAGTGTATCATTTTTTATTACAAAAATATCATAGCCATCATCACCGTTTAAAGTATCGTTACCTTGATTTGCTATTAATATATCAGTTCCATCACCACCATATAAAGTATCATTTCCTGCACCAGCTGTTATTAGATCAGAACTTTCATAGCCATAAATTGTATTATCTCCAGAATAAGTATCAATTATATTATCGTTGCCACTTGTTCCTTCAATCTTATAAAATGTAAAATTACCAGCATTTAATTGATCAGCTAATACATTTAAAAGTGTCATTGAAATATTTTCACCATTATTTGTGAAAGATATTATAGTATCATCTCCACTCTGTGAAACAGTTAAATTACTATATTCAAAAATATATTTAAAATATTTTATATCAATAATTTCAGTAGATGGATCAAAATCTTCTATTATTATCTTGTTGTTTTTGATTATAAATGTATCAATACCGTTTTCACCAAATAAAATATCATTATCATGTGCTGTGATTAATGTATCATCACCATCACCAGCATATATTGTCGTAGCTAAAGAGCTATTTCCAGTAATTGTATCATCACCAGCTAAACCATATAAGGTTTCTTCATAATTGCTTCCAGTAATTGTGTCATTGTTTTCAGTTCCGTATTTGTTGTCAAATAATAACATATTCAGTAAATTTAGGTCGGTATTGTAACTATAATAACTAAAATTTACCACTAAAACTGATTGTCCATTTCCTAGATTTAAAATTACACCATCTGTATTATTATAATAACTTACTTCATTTAGGAAATTTTCATTATTAATTATTGAAGAATCAAAGCCTTTTAAGAAAATTTTATCATATTTATTTGTACTAAAAATTGTGTCAAATTCATCAGAATTTTGCTCTATTATGTATTGATTTGCTTGATCGTGTCTTCCAAAGATAACATCATTACCTTTACCAGCATTAATGACTTTACTAGCAACTGTATTGTTTTCATATGATCGTATCATGTCGTTACCATCAGTTCCAACGACATTGCTATCGGCTGAGCAAAAAATATTTGTACATTGACTTATATAATCAACACAATCTACAGGGAAATCTTTTATTGTTAAAGTTTGCGAATCTTCTAAATAAATAATGGTATCATTGCCATTCTGAACTTCTGTATAATTTCTGATATCATTATCTTCAAATCCTACTAATTGTATTGATTCATACCATAGAAAATTATATATAATATCGTTATCGCCAGAATTCTTATCTATTTGAATAATATTAGAGCCACTACTTGTTAGATAATATATATCATTTCCTTCTCCACCATTTAAAATATCATGCCCCGTACTTCCTACAATAGTGTCATCGCTGTACAAGTCAACTAATTCGTTGACAAAAACCACAACTTTAAATTATTTTGAAT
>CAZBNS010000015.1:0-24797 GCA_964493475.1 uncultured Rhizobiaceae bacterium
CTATTTCATAAAGATTTACTGAATTGTTTATAGTATATTAAATTTGTGCAGTGCCGTTTTTAGCAATTATACACTTAAAAGCTTTCATTTGATTGTAAATAGCTCCCCTTTGTCCTTCGGACATTTCCCCTCAAGGAGGGGAAAGATTTCGAGCGGTGGTGAAGAAAAAATAGTCTAACAACCAAGGATAATCTTTCCCATCCGCCTTCACCACCACCATAACCTTTCCCCCTGCCTTCACCACCATAACCTTTTCCCTCCGCCTTCACCACCACACTAATCTTTCCCTCCGCCTTCACCACCATCATAATCTTTCCCTTCATCTTCACCACCACCATACTAATCTTTCCCCTCCTTGATGGCGAAGTGCGAAGCCGAGCCGATGACTGCTTGCGGGCAATCGGCAGCCTGTCCTTTCGGCAAACTTCGGACTAACGCTCAATTTTCATTTCGCTGGTAATGTTATGCAAGCATACATTCCCTAGTCCTTGTTTTCATTCGGCGAAGCTCTGACGAAGTCAAATGTCCGAAGGACAAAGGGGAGCTATGTTAATTCACAAAAATTATTATAATTAATATATAATAAATAAAAATTTATCTTATAAAAGACAATTTATTAATAATAAATTCCCATAACAATTTCCTTCCACAATATTGCGGGCAATGTTCCACCGGCTATTTTACCCATGCTTGTATTATCATCATTTCCAATCCATATTCCTATGATTATATCATTTGCATATCCTATAAACCATGCGTCTGAATAATTTTGGCTAGTGCCGGTCTTGCCGCCAATATAGCGTGCTCCTTTATACATTAAATCTTCTATTTTGGCATTTTGTCCGGTGCCGCTATTTAAAACTTCAAACATCATTTCTCGCATTTGGTTTACTTCATTCTCGGTTAGAATTTGTGATAGTTTGCTAGCTTTCCTTAAGTATATTATATTGTTGGTTTCTTTATCTTTGATTTGTATGATGGAATGTGGAATTATAGCATTGCCATTGTTAAGAATTACAGCATAAGCGGATGTTAATTCAAGCAAATTTACTTGTGTTGTGCCAAGAGATATGGTTGGGTCATCCTGGTCGATTTCTGACAATATACCCATTTTTCTAGCCATTTTGGCTACATTTTTTATGCCAGAGTATTCATTTATTTGAATTGCTACAGAATTAAGAGATTTTGCAAAGGCCTCTTTCATACTAACTTCGCCATAATATCTTTCATTGTGATTTTCTGGAAACCAATTGCCAACTGCCACTGGCTCATCAATAAATTTTGTATTAGTGCTAAAGTGTTTTTCCCTGATTCCAGCTAAAAATACAAATAATTTGAAAGCAGAACCTGGTTGTCTGTAGGCATAAATTGCTCTATTATATTCGCTTTTGTTGAAATTTATGCCGCCAGTCATACCTAAAATCGCACCATCTTTTGATAGAATTATAGCTGCAATTTGACTATTTTTTAACTTTTGTTTTTGTTTAATTCTAAAATTATCAATGGATTTCTCTATAATATTTTGAATTCTTGAATTAAGGGTTGTTTTAACTTCTATATTATTTTTATTGGTATAACCTGATAATGAGCTTCTTACCCATTCTGCAAAATATAACTTCTCCTCTAATCTTTCTTCTGAATTAATTGTGGCATCTATTATGCTTGCAAAGTATGTATTAAGATAACTTTTATATTCAATATCTGAAAGCAAGCCGGTGTTATACATGTTTATAATAATCTGTTTGGTTCGCTCTTTTGAAAGAATTGGGTCGTTTTGAGGCGAATATTTTGATGGAGCCTTAAGCAGTCCAATTAACATGGCACATTCTTCTAAATCTAGATCGCTTATCCTTTTATTAAAATAAAATTTTGCTGCATCGGATATACCATATTTGCCAGCGCCAAAATAGGCTTTATTTAGATACATCATTAAAATTTCCTCTTTGGTAAGTTTTCTTTCAAGTTGAATGGATAGCATTAACTCTTGAACTTTTCTTTTTAGAGTTTTTTTATTGTTCTGCAAAATCATTTTAGAAAGCTGCTGAGTAATTGTGGAACCACCCTGCACGATGCGTCCAGCTTTTAAATTAACGAACATAGCCCTTATAATTCCAAAATAATCAAAACCATGATGTTTAAAAAACTTTCTATCTTCGGTTGCTATTAAACCATCAACAAGATATAATGGAAACTCAGCATAGTTTGTAATATCTGATTTGACATTTCCATAACTTTTAATCTCAGTTCCATCGGAATAAAGTATTTCAATATTCGTTTCAATTTTATCATCTATAATTGGCTTTATATCTGGTAAATCAATACTATAATAAAAAAATAAAGCTATTAAAGCTAGTATTAACCAAATGCCGAGAATAAATCCCCATTTGAAGCTAAATTTCAAAAAAGATTTTAAAAATGATTTTTTTCTTTTAGGCAAGGCTTATCTGATTAATAAAATACTATGTTGAATATAATTAATTTTTTTTATTAAAGTCAAGTATTTCTGGAGAGTTGCTAACTTTAATATATTATAATTCTATATGTTTTAACAGTAGATATAGCTCCCCTTTGTCCTTCAGACATTTTCTTTTTTGAGGGGAAATGTTGCGGAGCGACAAAGGCGAGCTATAGATTAAAAGCTAGCAACTACAATATTATTTCCCAATCATTTTATTAAACAATAAGTTTATTCCTTTGCTTAGCCAAGTTCCACCTTTAAAAAATAAAATTAAAAACACAATAGATCCAACAACAATAAACGGAATCATCATAATTATATTTTTAGCCTGCATTTTCATCATGTCGGATTTACCATATCTATTTGCTAAAGCTATTGAATTCTTTTTAGCGTCAATTAACTCTTTCGCTTTTTCTTCTTTGTCTTTTTCTCTTTCCTCATCTAAAGCATCTTGAGTTTTAGATTTTTTAAAAAAAGAAACGTTTTTATTTTGATTTTGTTCTTCGTTTGTATTTTTAGGAGACATAAAATTTACAAATGAATTTTGATTGCCGTCTTCTTCTGCCATATACTAAAAATTATTTGTTATTATTAAAATATTTTAGACAAACTAAAAATCAATACTATTTATATACTGTTAACAGTGTCTAATTCTAATTAGTAATTTTTTTAATAAAATTATTAAAATCGTCAGGGGTTTCAAACTTCATATAAACCGAAGCAAACCTAATAAATGCAATCTTGTCAACTCTTTCAAGATAGTCCATTGTTATTTCGCCAATAGCTGAACTTTTAATTTCTGTTGTGCCGCTGCTTTCTATTCTCTTGCTTATTTCCTGTACTATTTCTTCTATTTTTTTAGTATCAAGGCGTTTTCCGGCACTTGATGAAATTGATTTAGATAACTTGTCTTTATCAAATAGAATTCTCTTTCCATCTTTTTTAATAACAAAAATTTCTTTTTTAACTATTCGTTCTATTGTTGTAAATCTAGCATCACAATTTGGACAACATCTCCTTCTTTTTATACCCTCGCCATCATCACAAATTCTGCTATCTTTTACAGAAGTTTCTTCATTTCCACAATAAGGACATTTCATATTTATTCCTTATTTTGTTTTTTTAATGACGGATTTTTTTGCGACAGTCTTTATTTTGCCGACTGGTTTCTTGCTTATTTTAGATTTTTTTGCTGTAGATTCTTTTTTAATGATTTGTTTTTTAATAACAGACTTTTTTACTACAGGCTCTTTCTTGGCAATCACTTTTTTTGCTATAGTTTTTTTAACATTTTTTTTAGAGATTTTTTTCAGCCTTGATGTAAACAACTCCTCAAGCTTATAAATTTTTCTAACCGAAGGCTCAAAAAGATGAACTATGACATTTCCCAAATCAAATACTATCCAACCATCATTTCCGCTGCCATTAATTTGTCCGTTAGTTCCATATTTTTGTTTTAAAAATATTTTTAAATTTTCCATTGAAGCTTCAGCATGTTTTCCTGATCTTCCACTTCCAATTACTACATAATCAGCAAGCGAACTTATTCTGCTCACATCTACACAAATAATATCTTGAATTTTATTTTCTTCCAATTTCTTAATAACAACATTTTGTAATTCTAACTTTGGCATAATTTATAGAAATAATTATTATGATGTAAAAGAATATAAAATCAAAAATATTAAAATGCTACGGTTTTGTTTAATTAAAAACCTTCTTTAAAAATTCTAGTATAATATCTCTAAAAGACCAAGCAACCGCTAAAAACGCATAAAATAAAATGAAAAACGGTGTAAAGGCCATCTTTATTTTTTCCCACATTTCTATTTTCTGTAATTTAACATTTTTTAAGTTTAGTTAATATAAATTATTTTTCCATAATTTTTAATAAAATTTTAGACAGTTTGTAGCCCTTTGTGGCTCTAACGAAGTCAAATGTCGAAGGACAAAGCGGAGCTGCAGAACAGCTTACAACTCAATCAAACATAAACTGGCATGCTAAATTTATCACGGAGCTTGACATAATTAAATTTATCAATTTTATTATAATAGAAAACAGAAATTAATGGCTTGAATAATGAGAATTATTATTATTTTAACAATATTGGGTTTTATAAATATTTCAAATGTCTCTGCTAGTAATAGTGATGGAGATTATGTTGTTCTGCTTCATGGACTTGGAAGGACTTCAAAATCAATGAATAAAATTGGGGAATTTCTTACGCAAAATGGCTATGAAGTAGTCAATATTAATTATCCGTCAGAGGAAAAAAGTATACAGGAAATTGCTGATATTTTGGATCACAATATTAAGGAATATTGTGTAAATAAAAATAAAAAAATAAATTTTGTTTCTCATTCAATGGGAGGAATAATAATTCGTTATTATTTAAAATATAATAAGCCTCAAAATTTAGGAAGAGTTGTTATGCTAGCTCCGCCGAATAATGGAAGTGAAATTATTGATGTTTATGGGTATAATAAAATCTTTGGATGGATTTTTAAAAAAATGAAGGGACCAGCGGCAATGCAATTGTCTACAAATCCAAAAACTAGTTTGCCAATGCAATTAGGGAAGGTTGATTTTGAACTGGGAATAATTACTGGAAATAAAAGCAACAGTCCCTTTCTTTCTTTGGCAATAAAAGGTGAGAATGATGGGCGGGTTTCTGTGGAAAGTTCTAAAGTCAAAGGTATGAAAGAGCATATTGTTTTGCCTATAGACCATACGCTTATTATAAAAGAACAATTGGTTTTGGATGAAACATTAAATTTCTTGCAAAATGGAAATTTTATTAAAAATTAATTTTATTGCTAAAGAATTCCATTATGTTCCATAGTAATAAGCTGAAAATAGTTATTTGGAACTTAAAATTACATCATATAATAAGTAAATAATATTTTGAAGCCAATAACTGCTGAGAAGGTTGTTAAAATTTTTCTAATATTTCTTGTTTTTTCAACAAATATTTTTAAAAGTTTTTCAAATTTTGCGTCAGTAATTATGCAAAAGTTATCTTCATAAAATTTGAATAAGCTGGGATTGTCGTATATTATTTTGGCGCTTATTAACGTTTCAAATATTTTGGCAATAGTAATTAAAATTACGTTCATTAATATTAAAAGATAAAAATTATTCAAAATATTTAAAGTATCCGTATATTGCATATTTTTATTTTTAATAAAGACAAACAAAATATAAAAAACATTTGTAAGGGCAATAATGCTATAATAAATTTTAAATAAACTGTCTAATTCCAAAATTCTTTTTAAAAATGGAATAATGCCGTTTTTTAAGCTTGGTATAATAAGGGAAAATATTTTATATAATGCGAATAAAAATAATAATATATAAGAAAATTTGTATATGATTGACAAAAATAAAAATAATTTTTGAGCTAATATTGGATTTATGAATAAGAGGGACATGTTGAAAGAAAATAATAACAACACAAATGTAATGATGTTATTAATTATTTTTATATTAAATAATTTGGCGATAATTGCACTGCAAATAATTAGAAAGATAATTTGTGAAATTATTGTTATAGAAAATAAAAAACTAGCTAAAAATATTTGTTTTTGAAAGAAAATTGCAAACAATAAAATACATAAAAGAATTGAAATGCTGACTGAATTTAATATTTTTTTAAAAATGTTTCTATGTTTTAAAAATATATCACCGAAGAATATAGAAAAATAAATTGATTCCCTTCCATCTTTATATTTTTCAAATTTATTTCTAAATGTTTGCATTTTTACTCTCCATAAAAATCAACAATTATATTATTATAACTAATAATTGAAATTGCAATATTAATTTAGCTATGGTTATAAAATTGTTAATTTATTAAAAACAATCGTAGCTTCAGATCTATTGTGGAACAATTGATGAATTCCGATTATTTTGTGTTTCTGCCTTATTATATTTATGCATTCCTTAATCTCTTCAAATTCTCTATTTGGATTAAGTTTTAATGTTGTAATAATAATTCCATTATTATTAAGATATTTAGCCGCATTCTCGACTATTTGAATAGATTTTTTGGTATCCATTTTCATATCATTAACAATAATATCAAATTTTTTATTTTTGCATTCTTTAAAAAAATCTTGAGAAAGCCCTTTGTAATGATATAAATTTTTATTTTTTAATAATCTCTTATCCAATTCAGCTGGGTCAACTGCTACAACGCTTAATCCTTTATTTAATAAAACTCTTGTCCAGCCGCCTGGTGCAGCTCCCAAATCAAGCGCATTTTTATAGTTTGATAAATTGATGTTAAAATATTCGAAGGCTTCCAATAATTTAAATTCTGCTCTTGATATTTGGCCATCTTCATTCTTAAATCTGCTCTCCCCAAATACCCAAGAGCTTAAACTATCTTTTATTGCAGACGTCCCAAAATATAATATATCATCAAAAACTATTAAACCTATTATTCTATTCGCTTTTTTTGGATTTATTATTATGCTATTTTTTTTAAAATATTCAAAACAATCAGTTATAATATTTTCTTTATTTAATTTGGAATTGTCATTCAATATACTTAAATGCAAAACAAAAATATCATCTTTTTGCGGATTTATATTTTTTAATAATTCTTCAATGTTTGCATTATTTTTGGCATTAATTCGTTTTTCTAACAAAATAGGCAGGATATATCTAATAAAAATCGGTTTATTTAAAAAAAACTTTTCAAAAATTTTTTCAAATGTCTCGTTAATTTCGCAAATAAAAACACCTTTTACTAATTTTTTTATTTGTAAAACTTCAAAATTTTCCCGAATTTCTCTTATTGCGCAATTTATTGATTTTTCCTGCGCTGCCACTAATATTTTTACCATACTATTTAATTAATTTACGGTCTCAACTTTGGCTGATACTGTATTGCTATCAATATTTTCACCACATTATTCAATAACACACATCATTGGTACGTGATCCGACGGTTGTTCCTTGCTCCTTGTTTCGTCAGCATATATTTTGCATTTTTTTATCATTTTTGTAGCTTCTGGTGTAGCAAGTAGTGCATCAAGTCTATAGCCCAACTTCCTTTCCCACATATAATATGGTCTATAGCCATACCATGAATATTCCCTAGATTTAGGATTTAAATCTCTCCAAATATCCTTTATTCCAGTACTCAATAGCTCTTTAAATTTATCTCTTTCTTGCCATGTATTAGTAATAGAGCCATCTTTTTTAACAGAATAAACGTCCATTTCCAAAACCGGACAAACATTATAATCACCACCAAAAATTGCTAGTTCATTTAATTTGATACTTTCTCCAAATCTAAATTTTAGTCTATCGTTAAATAACATTTTTTTGTTGAAAGCATCAGTTGTTGTATAATCTTTTACGCCATTTCTTAAATCATTTGCTGTTGGACCACCATTTGGAACATATATGCTGCCAACCATAAACACCTTTCCGCTATTATCAAATTTTGCCTCTATATACCTTGCCTCATTGTCTTCTTTAACTAAATCATATGGAGGTAATTTTTTAATAACATCGTAAAGTGGAAATTTTGAAAAAATAGCAACACCGTTTTTGCCTTTTTCTGCACTTAATTGAATATTATAGCCAAATTGCTCAAACTCTAAAAAAGGAAATTCCTCGCTGGTGCATTTTAATTCTTGCAATAAAAGCACATCAGGATTTTCCTCTTTTATCCATTCAAGCAATCTTGGTATTCTCATTCTTATTGAATTAACATTCCATGTAGCAATTTTAATCATCAAGTTTCCATTATACAAACAATTGTTATATACTTACTGCTTTTTAGCTCTTTCAACGGCTTCAAGCATAATCTTCTTAGCACTTGCGGCATCTTTAAATCCAGCAACCTTTACCCATTTGCCCTTTTCTAAATCCTTATAATGCTCAAAAAAATGTTTAATTTTATTTAATAAGATTTCCGGAATATCATTAATTTCATTAAATTTTGAATATTCAGAATTCATTTTAACTGTTGGAACAGCTAGCAATTTTTCATCCATGCCTTTTTCATCTTCCATAATGAAAACTCCGATTAATTTTGCTGGAATAACAGCACCCGGAACAACTGGAAATTCGCTAATAACTAAAACATCAACTGGATCGCCATCTTCTGATAAAGTATTAGGAACAAAGCCATAATTGCAAGGATAATGCATTGGCGTTGCTAGAAATCTATCAACAAACAAAGCCCCGCTTTTTTTATCTAATTCATATTTTACAGGGAGCGCATTCGCTGAGTTTTCAATAATAACATTAACTTCATCAGGAACATTTTTTCCCATTGATATATTTTCTATTTTCATAACTTTCTTTAAAAAATTAACACCGCATATATTATCACTCATTATTTTTTAACTTCAAGTAATTATTGAAATTAATTTTTGTTATAATAACCTGTGAGTGTCGCCAATTTATATTTTATGAATTATAAAACACAACTATCATATATTGAAAAATCAACAGTTATAAAGAATATAACCGAGAGTAGTGTAAAATACTTAGTTTATAATATTCTAAATGAAACAAAATTCCAATTTTTCATTTACATTTGCGATGACAATTTTGACTTGGGATTAACAAAAAAAGAAATTGAATTTTACGACAAAAATATAGAAATTTTAACCTTTCCAGAATGGAACACAATGCCTTACGATGTAAATTCCCCAGATTTAGACATACAGACGCAAAGAATGAATTGCATTTACAAGCTCATCAGCTCCATAAAGAAAAAAACTTTATTATTAATCTCTCAAAAAGCAATTATTCAAAAAACAATCAATAAAAAAGATTTTAAATTCATTAATTTTTACATTAATCAAAAACTAACTATTGATGAAGCAAAACAAATCCTAGAAGAGAACTGCTACAATAAAACAGAAACATCATATAGTATAGGAGATTATTGCATAAACAACAACATAATTGATTTAATCACGTTTAACAATCAAGCTTACAGAATTATAATACAACAAAACACAATAAAAGAAATAAAAACATTAAATCCAAATAGCCAAATCGCTACAGAAAACCACAAAGAAATCTTAATATTGCCAATAAGAGAAGTTATTTTTAATTCATCAAACATTCAAAATTTTAGGCAAAATTACAAAAAGCAATTTGGAATTCCAAATGACAAAGACACTTTATACAGCAATATTATAAACAATCAAATATATAATGGTTTTGAAAATTGGCTTCCATTATTTTATGAAAACAGTTTGGAGTCAGTTTTTAACTATATTTCAGAAGACACAATTTTTTTATATAAAAACAGTATAAAAGACAAAATGAATAAGTTTCACAATTTAATCAAAAACTATTATAATTTAAGAGTAGAAAATTTGAAACAAAAACCCTCGGAAAACATATATAATCCAATTCCCATTAATCTATTATATTTAGAAAGTTTTGAAGAAGAAATTAAAAAATATAGCAACATAATTTTTGACATAAAGGACGAAATAAAGGATGAAAGACAACTTGAATTAAATTTCAAAAATGTTCCAGAATTTAACAAAACTTCGAACGAAGTTTTTAAAGACTTGAAAATTTTTTTGACAAATAAAAGTGATAATTAAAAAAGGATAAAAAATCTACTAGACATTATACATTGAGAAATAAAATTTCATTACTACAAAGCATATTGAAGTGAAAGTTAGATTTTAAATGCAAAAATTATAATGTGTTGGTTTTATTAAACAGAATTTATTAATTATAAAAAACCTTTGTGAATAGTGTCTAGTTATCCTCAAGAAAAACTCTATCGTTATTTCGTAAATCTATTGTTTTTAAATTGATTTCACTTCCTTTAATTGATAATATCTTATCAAGTTTGTTCCATGCGTCCAATACATTATTTTCTGGCATTTTGATTATAGTGCCGTTATCAAGTTCAAAATTCCATCTTCTTTTTCCAACTCTGATTGCGGATCTTATTTTTGAAAATAGAGTTGGATTGGAAGACAACATGTTAAATAGACTGTAAATGTTTTCTTTAGAACCGTCTCCCATAACTATTAATAGACGGTAGTATCCTCTTTTTTCTCTTTCACTGATGTTTATGGTTGTTCCTTGTTCGTCAATTAATTGAATATTATTATTGTTTTTCCAGATGGCAAATGGCAAATATTCATCAATTGTTATTTCCAAGGTATTTGGTAGCGTTCTTTTTATACTGATATTTTTAATCCATGGATCTTCTTTTAGTTCTTTTAGCAGCAGATTTAGATCATTTTTATCTTCTAGACTGCAAAAATTATAGACTTTGTCTTGAATATTATAAATGCTTGCTTTGTCTACACCATTAATTTCAACATTTACACAGACGTTTTTATATAATGTTTTTGAATATAACAGTTGAATATCTGTTATAAATTTTGTAAAAACGCTGTTTTTATATAAAAATGAAAAAAAATAAATGGCTAATAATAATATAAAAATCGTGAAAATTATTTTGAATACTTTAAAAAATTTCAGCAATAATATTATTAGTCCTGCATTTTTTTTTGTTATTCTTTTTTTGTTTTTTTTGATTTTTGTTTTCTTCGTCGACATTGTTTTTACATTTCTTCAATGATTTTTGCAAATCCTTTATTGTTGTTTTCTATGCTTCCGTTAGCAACATTTATGGCGTAATAGCATAATTCTTCAAACGATACCTTGTGTTTCATAGCTAATTGGTGTAGTTTATCTATTGATTCCATGATATCGGCAGGAACCATGCCACCTTTTACACTAGATAGCCAAGTTGATTGAAAGTGTATTGGATGCTGTTCTGGATGTGGATTTCCGATATAAAACAATACTGTTTGTTTTTGTCCGTTAAAATCACAAGGTATTCCAAAACTTTTCATTTTATCAACTATTAATTAAGAATATATTTTAAGATAATAAATAAAAAAAAATATTCAACTAAAATAATTTATTATTTGCGGTAATATATATTTGAAGATTTTTTTAATGCAATTGTTTTGTAGCTTCCCTTTGCCAAGGTGGTTGATAATGGGAAGCTACAAAGAAAGTGCTATAATCAATAAGCGGATAGCTATAAATATATTATAAATTACCAATCCAACAATATTTCTTGCAATAAAAATATTTTTTTATACTTTTGTTCTGGAATAAAAAATTTTTATATATGGATAAAAATCTTATAGTTGAAAAATTGAAAAATGCAAAATTGTTTGGCAAGGGCGGAGCTGCTTTTCCAACTGATGAAAAATGGAAAGGTGTTGGTGAAGCTGAGGGAAATTTAAAATATATAATCGTAAATTCGTCAGAAGGCGAAATGGGCGTGTTTAAAGATTTATATGTATGGAGAAATCACATGGATAAAGTCTTTAAAGGCATAGATTATGGAATTAAATTTTTGAATTGCGATGTTGAAGTTTATATTCACATAAACCAAGATTACTATAATGAGCTGCAAGGACAAATTTTTAAATACATAAACGACTATAAATGGTCTGGAGTTAAATTTCATATAAACATTGAAGATCCAAGTTATATTGGCGGCGAAGCAAGCGCTTTAATGAATATTATTGAAACTGGCGTAGCTCAACCAAGATTAAGAAACAAAAGAACTGTAGTTGCTGGACTATTTGAAAAACCAACAATGATGAATAATGTTGAAACATTTTATGAAATAGCTGAAGTATTAGATGGAACCTATGACAATACAAGATTTTCCGGTATTTTTGGCGATGGAATTGAAAAAAAGTTTGTTGCAAGACATGATATTAATGCAACTATTGCTCAAATCTTAAAAGATAATAATGTTAACCCATCTTTTGATTACTACGTTCAAATAGGCGGAAGCGCAAGCGGTCCAGTATATAATAAATCACAATTGAATGATGTTATTATGACAGGCGCAGGAAGCATTGAAATATTTGATAAAAATAAAAGAGATTTTTTGGCTTTTTTGAAGAGAATTGGAAAATTTTATGAAAAGGAATCTTGTGGAAAATGCATGGGCAAAAAATTTGCAACAGGTTTAAATGAAATAATTCAAAAATATAATACACCACAAGACATAAAAGTTGATGAATTATTGCCTTTAATCAATGATATGAATAAAAAAACATTCTGTAAATTGTGCAAGAGCTTTAAAACGCCGTTTATTACATATTGCAATAATGTTTTAGGAATGAAATTGGAATAGTAATTATTTTAAGTGAATTTTTGGTATTTTAGGTAAAATTTAAGTTCCCCTTTGTCGCAATGCGGCAAAGGGGAACTACTATTACAACCAAAACGCAAAGAACTATAGAGGTTATGAATTAACCATTTCTTAATTTAAATAAATATTGAATAATTATAAAAATTTGATATAATGCTGGCAGGTTTATTTAATATGTTTGTGTTTATGGATAGAAGAATTGTTCTTTTGTGCGGAGTTAATGGTAGTGGTAAATCTACCTTATCAGAAGAAATTAAAAAATTAGGGTATGATATTGTAGACGTTGATGCAAGTAATTTTGATACTTCTCAAAAAGTTGATAAATATTATGAATATTTTTTAAAATATTTGACATCAAAGTCTTGGAAGGGAAAATTAACTCTTGAAAGTTTTAGAGAAGAATTTCACAGTTTATATAATGGAGCTTGTAATAACGATGCTTCTTTAACATTGCTAACGATGTATGAACAATTTACTAAAATTAGGATTCCAGAAGAAAAAAGAGAATTTGAAATAGATTATCTATACAAAGAAGTTTTAGCGCCAGTTTACCTGGAAGATACTAAAATTAACATTGAAACGGCTATTGGAGAAGGTAAAAATATGATGTGTATAGATGTTGGTTCAAGAAAATTCTTTTTTGTTAATGATGAGTTTATTTGTTTTTTAGAAAGTAGAGGATATCATGTTGATGTTTTTTATTTAGATTCGGATATTCAAAGGAATGTTGATAATCTTTTTAATATAAAAAATGATATATATGTAATATTTGATAGATTGAATTTGACTGGAGTAGTCAAAGAATTTTTTAGTTCTTACAATGAATATAGGGCTATATCTGAGAAATTAACTTCCAAAATACCAACTGAGAAAGAAGAGGCGTTTAGAAACATAACAGTTTTATTGGAAACAAATACTGAACTAAAGTCTAAAGTTAAAGAATTAGTTAAAAAATACATGGTTGTCAGAGCAACAACACTTGGAGAACATTTGGAAGAATTAAAAAATGGAGAACATTCGGAAATACTGCACAGACTTTTTATTAAAAATAGGGATAGTGTGGGAGAGCTTTTTCAAACAATAACAGGCTTGCTATCCCCGACACAGCAATCAGCCGATTCACCATATAGAGAACTATCAAGTTCAGATTACTTGCCTAGAGCTTCTGCGGATTGCGGTGCAGCTAGCAGCAGTGTTAGCCGAACTGTATTACAAAATGTTGCAGATACGCCAGCTATAGTATCTACAACAGACCTTTCAACAGCTCATAAAAAGCGAGAATTAGATTCGTCAAGTGCAGAAATTCCTACTACATTACAACAAGATCCACCAAAAAGACAAGTGGTTGCAACTGAAGAGGCTCCTGTTATTCAATCTACGTTTTTGCCAACACAGCCAAGATTTCAGTCCTCTATATTATCTGGCAGGGCTGAAATAGGAGTATACAACTAATGCAATAAGAATTGTGGCTGAAAAGGAATATTGTTGTTAACATTTAAAAGTATGTTATTGCAGTGCTAATTTTCTTAGTGTCTTTAGATACTAAGAAAACCTTCAGCTGCAATTGTTAGAAAAATTGTTTTATAATGCCGCTACTAACCATAATATGTTGCAACTTATCAATTTTCTCATAATTTTATTATATTTTTCTTGAAAAATAATAAATTATTGTTATATTTTCTTTGTTATTATTAATAAAAATCACAACCAGTTCTACTTTGGTGTCTTATTTATGAGATCGTGAGTTGGTGTGGTATAACCAAAGAAAAGGAAAAAAATGACTGATGAAATCAATCAAAACCAAAATGAAGTTTTGGAAGAGCAACAAGTAAATGTTGACTCAGCGGAAACAAAAGGAGACAAATCTTTTGAACCTGAATTTACAATAAGAGAAATGTTGGAAGCTGGTGTTCATTTTGGACACAGAACTGCAAGATGGAATGCAAAAATGGCGCCATATATTTATGGTGTTAAAAATGAACTGCATATTATAGATTTAACTCAAACTGCAATTTTACTTGCTGAAGCGGCAAAAATTATTAGAGAAATTGTAAAAAGACATGGAAAAATTTTGTTTGTTTGTACGAAAAAACAAGGTGCGGAAATTGTTAAAGAAGTAGCTTCTGCGTCTGGCCAATATTTTGTTACGAATAAATGGTTGGGCGGTATGTTGACTAACTGGAAAACAATTTCTAGATCTATTAAAACATTGAAAGAAATTGAAGCTGAGTTGGCTGATACAAATTCAACTTTAACTAAAAAAGAAAAGTTAATGTTGGATAGAAGAAGGCTTAAATTGGAAAATCAACTTGGCGGTATTAAAGAAATGACTAGGTTGCCTGATTTGGTATTTGTGATTGATACTCCAAGAGAAGCGTTGGCAATTGCTGAGGCAAAAGTTTTAAATGTTCCTGTAATGGCAATCGTTGATACAAATTCAAATCCAGACGAGATTAACTATCCAATTCCGGGAAATGACGATTCAATCAAGGCTATTAAGCTATATATGAATGTAATTAATCAAGCATTGCAAAATGCCTTGGAAAATATGGCTGTTTTGAAAGAAAATCATAGGGAAGAGAGAAAAGATAATAAAAAATTTCAATCAAAAAAAGCAAGTAAAAGTTTTGATAAATCAAAATCTTTAACTGTTAAAAGAGAAGGAAAAATTGCTGTAAAAAAGGAAGCTAAAACTCCATCAGTAAAGGAAGAAGTTAAAGCTCCAGCTGTAAAAAAAGAAGCAAAAGTTCCGGCAGAAGCTAAAACTGAATAATAATTTTTAGGAAATTAAAATGGCAAATGCAGATTTAATTAAAAAGTTAAGAGAAAATACAGGCTGTGGAATGTCAGACTGTAATAAAGCTTTAAAAGAAAGTGGCGATGATTATGAAAAAGCTGTTGAATGGTTGAGAAAAAAAGGATTCTCAAGCGCAGCTAAAAAAAGTGCAAGAATTACATCTGAAGGTGTTGTTGGCGTTGAAAATCAAGGCAATAAAGCTACAATTCTCGAAGTAAATTCTGAAACTGATTTTGTTGCAAGAAACGATAAATTTCAAGAGTTCGTTAGAAGTTGTTTAATTACTGGATTGGATATTGATGAAAAAGATCCATATAAATTTGCAGAAATATTAAAAAATACAACCTGTAAAAAATGCGGACAAAAGATTTCTGATATTTTAAGTCAAAATATTGCAACAATTGGCGAAAATCTTCAAATAAGAAGAGGAAAAACTCTTTCTGTTAAAAATGGTTTAGTTGTTTCTTATGTTCATAGCATTATTACACGAGGACTTGGAAAAATTGCCGTTATAGTGGCTTTAAATTCTAGTGCTCCTAAAGAAAAATTAGAAGCATTAGGCAAGGGGCTTGCAATGCATATCGCTGCTGCAAAACCGGAATTTTTGAAAGAATCTGACGTTCCAGCAAGTAAAATAGAATCTGAAAAAGAAATTGCTAGAGAATTAGCTAAAAAGTCAGGTAAGCCAGATGATATTATCGAAAAAATGCTTGGTGGTAGAATTAGAAAATACTATGAAGAAAGTGTTCTTCTAAATCAAGTATATATTTTAGATAATACAAAAAAAGTGTCTGATGTATTAAAAGATTTTGAAACGGAAATTAAACAGCATGTTGAAATTGAGGATTTTGTTTTATTTATTCTTGGAGAAGGAATTGAAAAACAAACTACTGATTTTGCGTGTGAAGTTGCTTCAATGGTAAAATAAAAGGATTATATATAATTAATTCAATCTATTTTCTCGTGGTGTTGGGTCTCTGAACCCAACACTTGAAAATATCAAATCTTAATTTATTTTTTGGTTTAAGTTTGAGATAGCATAAGGTGTTGGGTTCGGAGACCCAACACCACGAAAATAATTATTTGATATTTATAATTGTAAAGGGACGAATGGAGACTACTTAAAACATTAAGGTGTTTTACTATCTTTTATTTCAATAAATAATCTTGTTTTTAAGAAAAATTGTTATTAAATAAACAAAGCAAGTCTTTCTTAAAAAATATGGTATATAAATTACTCAATTTTATTCTCGTTTATATTTTAAGTGTTTGTAATTTTGCGATTATAATGTCGCCTTTATTGTTTTTTGCTATACCTATCATGATTACAAAAAGTGATTATGTGAAATCAGACTCAACGTTGACAATAATTCTCTTAGTGTTTTTTATTGTGAGTTGCATAATGATTATTGTTATGCTGTTTGATTTGTTGTTTGGCTTTTCTACTAAATATTTTTTAAGAGATACAAAAGAATTTACAAAAATTAAAAATTACCAAATACTTAATGATATATTTGAGGATGTTAAACTACGTTTTAATAAGCCAAATGTTAGATTAATGATTTCAAATTCTTCAGAAGTTAATGCATTTGCAATTGGTAATTTGGGAAAACAGTATATTGTTATTACTAATGGATTAATATCTGAGTATTTAATCCAGTTAAAAGATAGAATGTATTTTTTAAGCTGTGTAAAATGCATTATTGGGCATGAAATGTCGCATTTGGTAAATAAGGATTATTTGCCGGGATTACTATTAAAAATCAACGAATTGGCAACTGATTTTGTATCAAGAATAATTCTTTCAATTTTTAATATGATAATAAGAGTGCTTAGTTTTATTCCATTTGTTGGTGGAGCGGTTTCGTCTATATTATTAAATCTTTATAAGTTGTTAGACTTTATCATAACCTTTTTTTATAAATATATAATTTTGTCAATATATAAACTTATTCAGTTAAAAATTAGTAGAAATAGAGAATATAGGTGCGACATGCAGTCAGCTATGGTTTCTGGCGGTGCTTCAATGGCGGAGGCGTTATCCGTTTTAGGAGAAAATGGATACATTACTATATTTTCAACTCACCCAAAAACTTCATCAAGAGTTAAAAAAGTTAAACCAATTGAAAAAAATCAAGAGACAATTACCGCAGAGTTTGGAAATAATCTTGTGAATTTTTGCTCCATACTTTTTATACTGATATTGCCATTTATAATATATTATTATATGGATATTAAAGGTTTGGTTGAAAGTTATGATACATTTATTTTTAATATTAAAATGAAAATAAATATGCTTAAATGGAAAGTGATGTCTTGGAGGTTTAATATTAATTAAGTATGAAGATTTGTGATTTGGAGAATAAAAAAATAGCCATTTGGGGATTTGGTGTTGAAGGAAAATCGGTATTAAAAATTTTAGAAAAGGAATATCTAAAAAAAGAAATATTGATTATTGATGACAAGAATTATAGTGATAGCCAGAAATTAATTGATGATTTAAAAAAAGTTGATGTTGTGATTCGCTCTCCAGGTGTTAGTATATATAAGCCGGAAATTATTTATGCAAAGGAACATTTTAAAACACAATTTATAACAGAAAAGACATTATTTTTTGGAGAATTAAAGAATTCAAAAACTATAACTATTGGAATTACTGGTACCAAAGGAAAAACAACCACTTCTACATTTTGCGTTTATTTGCTAGAAAAAATTGGCTATAATGTAATGTTGGCCGGCAATATGGGAATTCCAACAATTGAATTGTTGGATGAAGCTAAAAAAAAAGATTTTGTTATAATTGAGCTGTCAAGTTATCAAACTAGCGATTTGCAGGAATTTCCAACTATTGCGGTATTATTAAATTTATTTCCAGAGCATTTGCAGTGGCATCATACTCATGAAAAATATTATGAAGATAAATGTTCTCTGTTAAGATGGGTTGAAATGGCTATTGTTAATGGAAATGATGAGAGAGTGAATTTTTATACAAAAAATATAAAAAATAAGCTTTTATTTAATGTTCCTTCCAAAATTCATTATGAAAATGGCTTTTTCTATGATGGGAATATAAAATTATTTTATTCAAAAAGTATGAAGCTTTTAGGCGAGCATAATTACCAAAATTTATGCAGCGTTTTGAGTATATTAAAATATTTAAATATTGATTTTTCAAGAGTAAAACAGGAATATTTTGACAATTTTCAACCTGTAGAACATAGATTAGAAATTATAAAGAAAAAAAATATAACATTTGTGAATGACAGTATTTCAACAACACCGGAAACTGCTATTGCTTGTTTTGAGGTCTTTAAAGATAAAAATATTTATGGAATATTGGGCGGCTTTAATAGAGAACAAGATTATTCAAAATTAGCAGAATATATTGCCACGCATAAGAATATAAAATATTTAACATTATTAGGACAAACCGCCGATAAAATAGCGGATGAGATTAAAAAGCAAAATTTTAATTATTTTAAAAAGTGTGAAACATTGGAGGATTGCACGAGACTGCTTTTAGAAAAATCAAAAGATGATAGCAATATTGTAATAACATTATCGCCCGGAGCGCCGAGCTATGATATGTTTAAGAATTTTGAGGAAAGAGGAAATATTTTTAAAAATATAGTGCTGAATTACTGAAAGTAAATATAAATATGGATTGCTTAGCTATAAATCGTTTAATTATAGCAGCAGCAGCGTCATAGCCAGTTAATTACTTATTTCTATATTGCGGATATTATGCCTATTGCATAAATAATTTATCATACTTAATGCTTTTACGTGTTGAAAAACAATAAATATTTATGCAGAGATCTATTAATAATATTTATGAATGAATGCATTCTTTTATTATTTCAACAATTCTTACGTCAGCATTTACAACGGACATATTTTTGGCGTTTCTTGCCATATCCTCAAGTAATTCTTTATTTTTTATTAAATCAAAAAACATCTTTTGAAAATCTTCAATATTGAAATTTTTTTCCAAAACAACTATGCTGGCTTTGTTTTTTTCAAACATTTTTGCATTCGTTTCTTGATGATTGTTTGCCGAATCTTTTAATGGTATTAAAATGCTGGGTTTTCCAGAAACTGCGGTTTCATTCAATGTTCCGCTGCCGGATCTGCCGATAATTAAATGTGCTTTTTCAAGTAATTCGCTTATATTTTTAAAAAATGTTGATACTACAGCTTCAATATTAATTTTTTTATAATATTCCTTTACTTGAATTAAATATTCTTCTCTAACTTGATGGTATACCTTTATTTTTTTTTGTTCTTCCTTATGGGTAAAATCAAAAATCTTAGGCAAATATCCACTAAATATTTCGGCTCCAGCACTGCCGCCGGTAATTAAAACATTAAATTTTTCTTCTGATGGGTATTTGTATTGCAGACTATTCAACCTTTGAATTTCCTTTCTAACTGGATTGCCTGTGTAGATAATCTTATCCATATCATTGAAATTTATGCCGTATAATTCGTGATAGCTAATCATTACTTTTTTTGCATATTTAGCAAATAACTTATTAACTTTTCCAATATAAGTATTCTGTTCATGAAGTATAAAAGGAGTTTTTGTTAATACGCAAGCCATTAACATAGGCAATGTTGCATAACTTCCAAATCCTACAACTAAATCAGGTTTTTCTTTTTTGATTAAATGTCTTGATTGAAAAATTCCCTTAATAATTTCCTTAATATTAGATAGGGAAGTTAAATTTTTTCCTGCATTTATAATTCTATTATTTATGTTGTCATTCATGTATCTTTCAAAAACTCTATCTGCTATGACACAAACACTAAAATCATTGTTAGTGAGTTCTTTTGCTACCGAAAGTGCGGGAAAAATATGTCCTCCGGACCCTCCTGTTGCCAAAAAAATCTTAGGTTTTATTCTTTTTTCTTTCATTTCATTCAATCCAGACATTTTTAATATGTTCTATTTTAAATATTCCATTGACTAATACAACATCAATTCTCACATTGAAATTAGAATATTTTTTATTTTTATTCAAGAATAATTTTACTGCATTCAAAATTCTATGATACTGCTTATAAGAAACTGCTTCTCCAATTTTAATATTTTTGTCTTGTCTTGCTTTTACCTCAACAGCAATTAAATCCATACCTCTTGTAAATATTAAATCAATTTCGCCCAGCTTTGTTTTGTATCTTCTTTTTACGAATTTATATCCCTTAAAAAAGAATGCCAATATAACAATATACTCTGCCAATATTCCGAACCAATAAGATTTTTGTTTTTTATATTTCATCTTTTTTTACTCTGCGAAATTATAATTCCAAGAATAACCAAAAAGCAACTAGCTAGCTTGTTAATTGTAATAGCTTCATTTAACACCAAAAATCCTGCAAAAACCGATATAACTGGCCTAGTAAAATTATATGGCATAACTTTTGTCGTGTCATATTTTCTTAGCAAATAAAACAAACCAATATAAGCCAAATAAGATGGAACCAATCCCAAATATAAAGTGAGCAATATGGCTTTTGAATTTAATGCGCTTACTATCAATTTACTTTCAGTTATTAGAGAGATAATCAACAATTCAATTCCAATAAATAATGACATCCAAGAAACTATTGATTTATTATCAACGCCCTTAATTGTTTTTGTTATAATATTGGATAAGGCGCTAAAAATGCAGCAAAAAATCAAAAGCAGAATATATTTCATATTAGTTGTATGAATTCCACCCGATAGGATATAAGCTGCGATAAACGATAATAAAAGGCCAAAAATAATCCTAAAATTAAGTTTTTCATGGAAATAAATAACCCCTAAAAGTATCGTGAAAATTATATCCAATCTTGACAAAATACCAGAAGTTGATGAATCCACATTCTTAATTGTGAGCGCTATTCCATACAACATAATGCTTTGGCACAATGAGATTATAAAAATTTTACTCACAGATGTTTTTGGAAAATTATTAAATGGAGTAGTTGCTAAACCCGCTACAAGAAATCTTAATGAATACAGAAAAACTGGAGCATAAAAAGTCATCGCATAACCCGCAATCGCAAAGGCAGATCCCCAAATCACATTTATGAGTAATGCTATAAAAATATCTAGTTTTAACATTATGCTTCCAAACTATTTGATTTTCTTAAGGAAGTCTTCCAATTGTTCTATTGAGCCATAGTTTATAACAATTTTGCCTTTCTTTTTTTGATTATCAAAATCAATTTTCGCTTTCAAATTAATTTTATCAAACAAGCTTTTTTCAACTTTCTTAAAATATTCCCTATTAAGCATTGAAACTTGGGCTTTTTTAATCTTTCTCTGCAAATTAATTTTTTCTTGATTATAATCTCTAACCAATTTTTCAGTTTCCCTCACACTCAAGTCAGCATCAACAATAGTATTGGCAATTTCAACAGCTCTATCACAATTAATTAAAGCTCTCGCATGTCCCATATCTATCTTTTTCTGATACAACAATTCCTTTACTTCCTGAGGCAAATCAAGCAATCTCGTAATATTTGCAATATGGCTTCTACTTTTTCCAACAAAATTAGCAACATCTTGCTGCGTATAATTAAAATCTTTCATAAGCATAAAATAAGCTTCCGCCTCCTCCATAACAGAAAGATCGCTCCTTTGAATATTTTCAATAATTGCCAAACTCAAAACATCCTTATCATTAAAATCTTTAATGATAGCAGGAACAGTCTCCAAACCAGCCATTTTACCAGCTCTAAACCTTCTTTCACCAGCAATAATTTCAAACTTACTCAAATCCTCAGAAAACTTTCTAACAACTATAGGCTGTAAAATGCCATATTCTTTTATAGACAAAGACAATTCCCTCAACTCATCATCATTAAAAAATTTTCTCGGTTGAAACCTATTCGGCCTTAACAAATCAATAGATATCAACTGTATTTTGTCAGCCGTCAAATCAATGCTCATCAAGCTCGAACTCAAATTTAATTTTTTTTCACCCAATAGTGAACTCAGTCCCTTACCCAATTTATTATTTGTATTATTATTCATTTTTTAGTAATAATATAAGTATTATAACAACTCTATAATAAAAATATTATTTTTCAACTCAATATGTAGTTAAATGACTATCATATTGTTTTATATAAATATAACTTTTGCTTTAATTTTGTTCTGATAGTTAATATTTAAACTTTACATTTTTAAATACAATTTTGCCAGAACCAATATTTAGTTCTTGCGCATCCATTTTGTCCTTTATTTCAACATCATTAGTTATAATATCAAGGTTTTCTTGCATTGTTGAAATATTTTTTACACTTTGATTAAGAGCCTCTGAAACATAACCAGACATCATGCCCAACCTTTTAGTTAATTCAAGAATAAAGAAAAATTCTCCAGCATTTATCTGTTTATTTACAGCCATTGATAAAGATATTATCAAAATTATAGAAATAATTATAAAATTTGTTAAGAAAATTGATAAATTTGAAGCTTTTTCATATTTTGCTAATTTTATGACGGCATTTAATTTGTTTCTTATTGTGGCACTTAAATTTTTTCTTTCTTTTGCTGTTGAAGCAAACATTTTTATATTGCTGATATTTGCAAAACTGTCAGTGATTAATCCATTAATGTTATTATTAATGTTTTGAATTATCATGGATTGTTTATTAATTTTTTTTATAAAATAAAAGTTTGATGAACAATATAATATCAACCATATAATTATTAGTAATCCAAATACAAGCTTTACACTGGAAATTACAATTGCAAGAATAATAAATAAAACTATTGTTCTAAGACCAAAAATAAATGATGAATTTGTTGATATAAGGCTATTAGTTATAGAGGCAATTTTGCTTGTTAAGTTTCCGCTGTAATTTGTATTAAAGAAATTATTAGATTGTTTTAATGAATATTGAAAAATAGCGCCCCTTATATCTTCAATAGCTCTTATTAATGAGTTAAATTGCAAGTATCCAAATATTATATTACCTAGGGGCATTAAATCAGCAAAAGCGTAAGCAAAAATTAATATTGTTCCATAAGATATTGAAAGAGTTCCATCTGTTAGAGCATTAACAAAAGTTTTTAGAATATAAGGTGATATAAAAAACCATGCGCTATCACCCAGTAATATTTCAACAAATAACATAGAATAAAAAGCAAGCTTATATTTCTTTAAAAATACCCATAAAAATGGTAAAAATTTATTTGGCAATTTATTTTCCTTCATAACCAAACCTAATGTTTTTAAACACAATTTTTCCATTGTTAACTATGATTTTATCTGTTCTGTTTTTATCTTTAATTGTTATTGGTTGAGTTAATAGTTTTAAAGAGTCATTGATAACTCCGCAATTGCTAATTATTTTCATCAAGTTTTTTATTGCGTTTACAATAAACCAGCCCATTAAAGATGAGAAACTTAATACAAACATAACAGTTCCCAAATCAACTAATCCTTTTTTAAATTCAATAAAACATATAATAACAGTTCCAAAAACAAAGCTAGATGTGAAAAAATAAGTTGCCAAATGCATTTTATTTATAACAAATAAAATTTCAGCTTCACTTCTTAAAATATTTAAGCTTTGTTTTCTAACCAGTTTGTACTCTTTTTTTTCATTGGCAAACATTTTAATATTGTTTATATTTGTAAAACAATCGTTTATTATGCCTATTGATTTGCTTTTTTCTTTTGAGTTTTCTTCAGCTACTTTACTTATTTTATTTTTTAATATTATTAAAACAGCATAAAAGGATAAATACCATACAGCAGAAAATACAACAAGCCAAATTGAAATTGTTGAGAATATGGCTAAAGCAATATAAAATGTGAGATTATTAAATAAAACATAATACAAATTAGTAAATATTTCATTTACACTGTCTGTAATATTTTTGATTTTTATGGCTAAATTTCCGCTTAAATTATTATTAAAGTATGAAATATCATGATTTATAGTATTCAAAAATAATTTCATTGTTGAATTAAATTCAACACTATTTCTCCACTTTGTATCTGCGGATTTTATAAGAAATAAAGTAAAAGTATAATTTATTGTGCTATAAACAAATAATATAATATAGACTAAATCATTTTTAAAAACCAAAGTGTTTGAATTTGTATGGTTTGACAATAATTTATACATATATGCGCTGCCAAATAGATAAAGAATATCGTTAAATATGGAAATTGAATAAACCTGCAATATTTTAAATTTGCAGCTTTTTACAAAATACCATATAAATGGTACAGCTCTATTTGGTATTTTATCGTTATTTTTCATAATTTATCATCTGCTTTTGTTTCATCCCCAATCACTCCATCCTTCTGCATACTCCACATTCTCTTGAATAATCCAT
>CAZBNS010000016.1:116-24707 GCA_964493475.1 uncultured Rhizobiaceae bacterium
TGTACTGGTTTAACTGAATTAACTGTACCAAATGCTACAGAAGTACTTTGCTCTAAATGTACTGGTTTAACTGAATTAACTGTACCAAATGCTACAGAAGTACTTTGCTCTAGATGTACTGGTTTAACTGAATTAACTGCACCAAATGCTACAAAAGTAGTTTGCGATGGATGTACTGGTTTAACTGAATTAACTGTACCAAATGCTACAAAAGTAGTTTGCGATGGATGTACTGGTTTACCAAAAGCAACAATTGGAGCTTTAAGAGGAAGAGGAGTTAGAGTTTCAAATCAATTAGGATTTCATACATCAAGTCTATAAGGAATATTGTCATAATATCCTTTAATTTATATCCCAAAACCCCAATTTTACTGGGGTTTATTTTAGCGCTGGGACATTACGATGTAGTAGTATTCCATTTATTTTTATTCTTCAATCTTGAAATCATACTCCATTTCTTTCAGTAAACTGCGGTGGGTCGCAGGTTTGTAGTTTTGAATTGAGTTATATATCAACAAAGGATTTTATTTGCTGGCATTTTTATTAAATGCAAAATTACATCTATCAATATATTTTTTTAAAATTTCTATATCTTCTTCGCTCAACTTTTCATCTTTTTCACTAGAAATTGGTGGAACCCTGTCTTCTAAAGGTATCACCTTAGCTAAAGAGTTTATAAGTTTAGTCAAAATAGAAACAACATTTTCTTTCTCGCCCATTAAAAAATTTATCAGTTTTTTATCTTTTTCGCTAATAATATCATTCCTAGAGAAATTATTAATATTATTTTCCAGTATATCTATTATTAAAAAAATTATTTTTCTTAACCTCGTTATATCATTAATTGAAATCTTATCACTCATAAAGTAGTAAACGTTTTTATAAACTATTACTTACATTGTTTTTCAATATGCGGAAGTAGGAAAAATATTAAATTTTATTTATATTGAAGCTAGAATATGAAAGGCTTATTTAATATTTCGTTTAATTATGACGATAGCTCTCTTTTGCTAGTTGTTATATAGCTCCCCTTTGTCGCTCTGCGACATTTCCCCTCAAGGAGGGGAAAGATTTCGAGCGGTGGCGAAGAAACAATAGCTCAACAACCAAGGATAATCTTTCCCCTCCTTGAGGGGAAATGTCCACAGGACAAAGGGGAGCTATAGAGCAATATCTAAATACTGAATAATTTTAGCATATCAGTGAAAAAACTGCAATCTCCTATAAAAATAATAAAAGTAAGTATATAATATTAACTATTAACCATTTTCTCAGCCACTTTTAAAGCCTCATCAGTAATAATCTCACCAGAAAACATTCTCGCAACTTCTTTAATCCTATCATCGCCATTCAACACATCAACCATTGTAATTGTTTTATCCACTTGCTGTTCTTTTTTAACTTTTAAGTGATAATTTCCTTTTGAAGCAACTTGAGCATGGTGCGTAACAACAAGAACTTGCAAGTTTTGTCCCAATTTTTTCAACCTTTCACCAACAGCTTCAGCAACGGCACCACCTATTCCAGTGTCAATTTCATCAAAAATCATCGTCGGAACAGAATTTACCTGAGATAAGACAACTTTTAAAGCCAGCATAAACCTAGATAATTCGCCGCCAGAAGCAATTTTTGACAATTCATTCATAGGCATGCCGGGATTAGTAGACGCAATAAATCTAATACTATCTATGCCGTGTCTGTTCCAATTTTCCTCGCTCAACTCTTTAAATTCTGTATCAAAAATAGTTCTTTCCATCTTCAAAGGAATTAGCTCTCGCATTAATTCTTGAGCTAATTTTTTTGCGGCTTGTTTTCTCAAATCACTCAATTCTGTTGCTTCCTTTAAAAATTGAGCTCTTAAACCATTCAATTCCTTTTCTAAATCATTCATTAAAACATCTTGATTATCAAGCATTTCCAATTTTTTATCCAATTCTACTTTTAAATCCAAAAGCATATTCGGTTGAATATTCAATTTTCTGGCTAATCCCCTTATTGCAAAAAGCCTTTCCTCCACACTTTCAAGACTTTCACCATCAAAACCCAAACTATCAAAAACTTTTTCAATTTTATATATGGCTTCATTAATGCTTTCACCAGCGTTATCCAAATGTTCTATAATTTCCTCAAAAGCATTTTTGCCATTTTCAAATAAATTTTCACCAAGTCCAATCCCTCTAGATAAAGTATGTTGAGCCGATGAAATTCCTTTTTCCACAGAATTTCCACCCTGCCCTTCCAAACTGCTTTTAACATCATTTAAAACATTCAAAACTTTTTCCTTATTCATCATAAGGTTTCGCTTATCGCTCAATTCCTGCTCCTCCCCCCGTTTCAAATTCAAGGCCTCAATCTCATTTATAATATGCCTCAAATAATCCTGCTCTTTTTCAATATTATCCTTTTGTTTTATCAATTCATTCAATCTATCTTTAGCAGACTTCATTTTTTCAAATATTCCAGCAACAATATTTTGTTTGCCAACAAGCCCTCCAAATTCATCCAAAATTTCCCTATGCATAGACGAATTTAAAAGTCCTATTTGCTCATTCTGCCCATGAATTTCAAGTAAAGTTTCCCCAACATTTTCAAGAAAACTTTGAGTAATTTGAACGTCATTTATAAAAGCCTTGCTTCTGCCATCATTAAACAAAATCCTTCTAATAATAATGCTATCATCAAAGCCAATATCCAATTCCCTCAATTGATCCTTACATTTTTGGTTATTTTTAACATTAAAAACAGCAATAACCGAGCCTTTTTCTTCACCACTTCTAAGCAACCTGCTATTAGAGCGGTAGCCAATGGCAAGTCCCAGCGCATCAAGCAAAATTGATTTTCCAGAACCAGTCTCGCCCGTAAGCACACATAAACCATTGCTTAACTGTATATTGAGCCTGTCAATCAAAACTATATTGTTTATACTTAAACTTTCCAGCAAAACTTTTAAAAATATTATTCGATTAAAAAATACAAAAAATTTTTATTTTTGCAATATCAAAATTTTTTATAATAATAAGAAAATTTATATATTATACTATACTCTCGGCTCTTCTATATCTTAAAGCTTCAAGGACATGATTTTTTTCAATATCTTCCCTGCCCTCTAAATCCGCAATAGTTCTTGCTACTTTTAAAATCTTTGTATAGCCTCTCATTGAAATGCCATAAATTTCCATAGCTTTTTTAACAATAGCTTTTGTCTCGCCATTCAAAACAGCATACTTTTCTAATAGACTATTTGTAGCGCTGGCATTCGTGAGCAATGTATTTTGAGTATTTGAATATCTTTGCCTTTGTATATTTCTTGCGGATAAAACTCTAGCTTTGATTTCTGCGCTGCTTTCAATTTTTGATTTTCTTATTTTGTCTTCGTCAAAAATATCAATTTTTGGGACCTCAATGCAAATATCAATTCTATCAAGCAAAGGTCCAGAAATTTTTTCTTGATATTCCTTGGCGCATTGAGGAGCTCTTGAACATTTTTTGTTTTTATCTGACAAATGGCCGCACCTACATGGATTCATAGCCGCAATTAATTGAAAATTTGCAGGAAAAGTAATATTTGAATGAGCTCTAGCAATGGAAACTTCACCATTTTCTAATGGTTGTCTCAAACTGTCTAAAACCTGTCTTGGAAATTCCGGTAATTCGTCTAAAAATAAAATGCCTCTATGGGCTAGTGATACTTGTCCGGGTTTTGGCTTGGCACCACCGCCAACCATTGCCGGCATAGAACAAGAATGATGTGGATCCATAAATGGTCTATAAGTAATTAATTCGCCGTTTTTTGTTTTTCCGGCAATACTGTTTATCATGTTAATTTCTAATATTTCTTCAAGGGTTAAATCTGGAAGAATTCCCGGCAATCTTTTAGCTAACATTGATTTTCCGGTTCCTGGAGCTCCAATCATTAATAAGTTATGTCCTCCTGCTGCCGCAATCTCTAAAGCTCTTTTGGCTTGCTCTTGTCCTATTACATCTTTTAAGTCAAGATATTCTGGTTTTTTCAATTCTTTTTTAAATTTTGGTCTGTTTAAAACTTGTTTGCCTTTTAAATGGTTAATTAAAGATAACAAATTATTTGGTGCCAGTATTTTTATACTGTCCCCAACCCATAACGCTTCTGGACCATTTTCTTCAGGGCAAATAATTCCAAGCTTTTTATCTAGTGCGCTCATAGTTGCTGGCAAAATACCACTCACATAATTAATTCCGCCATCTAACGATAATTCTCCCATTACAACGCAATCATCAACAGCATCGTTTGGTATAACACCCATTTCCATTAAAATGCCCAATGCTATTGGAAGGTCAAGAAAACTACCTTCTTTTTCAATGTCTGCTGGAGTTAAATTTACAGTAATTCTTTTTGCTGGAAAAGATAAATTCATTGAAATAATAGCGCTTCTAACTCTTTCTTTAGCTTCGTTGATAGCTTTGTCTGGCAATCCAACTATATTAAAGCCAACAATTCCACTGGAAATTTTCACTTCAACATTGACATCTATTGTTTTAATGCCAGAAAAAACGAATGTTTTTATTTTAGAAACCATAACTTCATACTTCCAATCGCAAATTAATAAATATTTTACTTGGCAACCTTGCCTCTTAAATCTTTAAGAAAATTATTATATCCATTCTTAGATATAGCAGCTCCAACATCACTTCTTTGATTACTTATAAAACTAATGCCTTCTGGAATTATATCTATAATAAATAATTTTCCATCTTTCTCAATTAACCTAAAGTCAACATTTATATCTCTATCTGTTTTATCTTTGGTTCTTGTAGATACTATATAAACATATTGCCTTGGACTTTCAATTTTTTTAATGTATATGTCTTTATTATAATCTTTTAACTTCGGCATGTAATTATCTAAAAGATAATCCTTATAAAGTTTTAAAAATTCAGCTTGTTGCTCTTGGTTTATCTGTTTCCAATAAACTCCCAAAACAAATTTAGCAACCCAATCAGAATCAACAATTCTATCCGTAAAGTCTTTATAATCATCTTTCTTTTTTTGTTCACTTAGAGATGTATTATTTAGTATGCTTTGCGATGTTTTTGACATATCATTTATAAAATTTTCAACATCCGTATTATTTAATTCTGCAGCGTTTGCCATATTAAGTGCAAATAGACAAAATAACATTAAAATTAGTTTTTTCATTCTTCTCCTCTATTTTTTTTAATTCTATGAGCTTGTAGTTGACCGTAAGCATCTTTTGAAATAACATAAGGATCAAAAGATGATTTCATCAAATCGTATAAATTCTCCATCACATAACTTGAATTGTCAAGCGCAAAAAGTCCTATTCTTGTCCAATATACCCAATCTTTGAATATTTCTCTTCTTTTGCCTAGTTCAAATATATTATATCCAAAAGGATCAACGATTAATTCCCCACCCCACGTGAGTGTTCCTCTCACATCATTAGCTCCCAAAAATGGCAAAACTAAATATGGACCAGCTGGAACTCCATATTTAGCTAATGTTATACCCAAATCTGTGTTTGATGGACTTACCCTTTGATATTCAGCAATATCAAATATGCCAAAAACACCAAATGTTGTATTGATGATAAAACTATATAACGATCTTGCGGAATTCTTAAAGTCCAACTGCAAAACATAATTTGCAAATATAATTGGCATTTCAAAATTCATAGCTATATTATAAATTGATTTTCTAATTTCTGGAGTTGTTATTTTTATATAAAATTTATAATAAAATGGATGTACTACATAATCTAAAAAAAACATATTAAAAGCGAATGTTTTTCTATTCATGCTTTCCCAGGGATCCCAAACATCTACGCTTGTTTTATTATTTATTCCGTAATCCAAATAATCATAATCAAAATCATAAAAATATGGGTCATCAACAACATCTTCTTTTTGCTGTACTTTTTCATCTTGCATATTTTGCAATGCAACCCCAGATGTCTCAGCGAACAAATCATTACTTGCAAAAAATAAACAAAAAAGCACAAGACTTAGATAAATCAAACATTTATTTTGTTTTTGTCTTTTTTTCATTATCTTTATTAAATTTTGCCTTATACTCTTCAACCATTTTCTGCGTTTTTCCACCTTCCAAATCTTTCAAAAGAACTTTAGCTTCAGAATATTTTTGATCTTTTTTTAAGATTTCATTTAAAACTACTTTAGCATCTTCATTCATATTCTGTAAAATCAAGCAAACAGCATATTGATATTGTGCTTCCAACTTATCAGGCCAAAATTTTTTTATTATTTTAAATCTTAATGAGGCGTCCCAAAGATTTCCATGTTCCAAATGATGTAATCCAGTATTATAATTTGTTTGATACAAATTTTTAAATTTTTCTTTGGTATTATTGATAAAATCTTGAAACTCTCTAAAAAACAAAATAGTTTTAGATCTCGCCCTTTTAAAAAACCCTTTTGTGTTTTCTAACATTTCTATTTACTTTTATAAATATAAGTTCAAAATATAACATAAGTTTGTATTTATCAAGTAATTTTTTACCAAATGAATATTTTAATAATTGGATTAAATGATTTATCAAAAAAAATCACAGAACATTTAAGAGCTGCGAAATTAGATATCTTCGGATTTGATTTTGATGTTGATAAAATTGAATTATTCTATTGTGATAGCCTCATTAAAAACAATTCAAAAGTCATACTTGAAAATTTATTAAAACAAGCAGACATCGTTATTTTAAACATGGATTCTTCAAGATATAAAGACATATTCAAATTATCTCCATTTCTTAAAAATGACAGTTTAATTATCAATACCAACAGCTATAAAGAATTAGAAAGCGTAGTAAAAGAAGATTTAAAAAATAAACTTGCAGATTTTCTACCATGTAATTTTTCATTTTTTCCAAAAAATGTAGTGATGAATTTTGATAAAAATTCAAAAATGACTATTATACATTCATTGTCAATGTTCTTTAAAAATATAAACATAAAAATATCAAACTTAAATCCAGAGGAAAATAATTCAGTATTTAGCAAAATTTATCATATTCCTTTTCTTTTAGACAGCGCATTATTCAAGATACATAGCACTAATTTTATATCTAATGATTTTATTTTTAATCATATATACAAAGATATTATTTTGAATAAAGAAAATATTTCATCTGATTTAAAAAATTTAATGTCAAACTTTCTAAATATTAAAAATGAAAACGAAGTATTAAGCTTACTTAATGAAAATATATTGCTGACGTCAAACAATTCAGAAACCGAAATAAACACAACTATTTTTGGCAAAATTTTAATTGAAAAATTAATGATAAAATTATTTCAATATAGAAACTTAAAGACATATATAGATAATATAAATTTAGATTACGCCAACTACAAAACAGATTTTTTAAGCAACTATTATTTAAAAAACAAAGAAGATATTGAAATTATTTTATTACTGTTAAAAGAAAAAATTAACAATTTAATTTGTTTTTTAGAGCTCGATAATTTAACACCAGCTAAACTTAAAAAATATTTAACAAATTAATTATGTTCAATTTAGACAACAACACATTATCTTCTTTAATTTATCAAGTTCTCTTGTTGGCTATGTTAGTTTCCAGTTTATTTATAAGGACTACAACTGATAGGGGCAAAAAATTCAGACATTTAGCTATTTGGTTAGCTGTCATTTTTGTCGGCGTAATATTTTATAACAACAGAAGCATATTTCATAATTTTATTCCTTATGTTGCAAACACAAACGAAGAAGGAAAACTTGAAATAAGAAAATCAGCAGACAATCATTTTTATATAATGTTGAAAGTTAATAACCAAAATATTTTATTTTTAATAGATACTGGAGCCACAACGACAAGCTTAACGCTAAAAGACGCCAAACGAATTGGAGTGAATACAGACAATTTAAAATATAATCAAATAGTAAATACGGCAAATGGAATTATTTACAACGCTAGTGCAAAAATTTTTAACATACAAGTTGGAAATTTTAAAATTGACGATATGTGGGTTTTAGTCAATAAAAATTTATCTGGAAATTCATTACTTGGTATGAATTTTTTAAAGCAGCTAAAGGGATATGAGGTTAGACAAGATAAAATGATTTTGTATTATTAGTTCTTATTTATACTTCCGCAAATAAAACAATCATAAATAAATAAGAAAAAATACTTTTTTATTTATGGAAAATACCACGAATTTAAAACTGCCATTATTAGTGTCAAATCAATCGCAAAAAGAAATTACACACAATGAGGCTTTAATTATAATTGACAATATCTTGCAAAATGGAATTATTGACAAGGATTTAATAAATCCACCAGCAAATCCAAATACAAATGACTTATATATTGTAGGAACAAACGCAACTGGAAGTTGGGAAGGGAAATATGGACAATTGGCGTTTTACGATAATGGCTGGAGATTTATTGAAGCTAAAGAGGGTTTCACATTCTGGATTAATGATGAGGACAGCTTATATACTTATAACGGTTCAATATGGAAAAAAACACTTGAAGCAACAGGAGCTAGCGTTGGAAGTCTTGACGACTTATCAGATATAACAATAACCTCATTAACCCAATACGATTTATTGCAACACAATGGAACAAACTTTGTAAATACAAAAAATATTCAAAATTTGTCATCACTTGGCATAAATGCAACTGCCGACAGCACAAACAAATTAAGCGTAAAAAGTGATACAGTCCTTTTTGACAAAGCCACAGCAAACAGCCAAATAAAAGTTAATAAAGCATCAGCTACAGACACAGCAAGCCATCTATTTCAAACTAATTATAGTGGCAGAGCGGAGTTTGGGCTAACTGGTAGTGATAATTTCACATTAAAAGTTTCAAGCGACGGCGAAGTTTGGAATGAAAGCTTCGTAGTTAATAAGGAAACAGGTAATATTGATTTTAAAGGAACTATTACAAACAATGGAAGTTCTTTAAGCTCAGGAAGCAATTGGACCAACTCTAATCTTGTATTATCAACAATCACAAACATAGGTACACATGAAATTGATCTATCTTCATATTTGCCAAGCGATAATAATAATTATGAAATTATATTGAGTTGGAGGGGTTATACAGCGACTCCCAATGTCGCTTCCAGAATTTTTATATCCTCCGACATAATAACAACAGGTATGATTATAGGGTGGTGCTTCCTAGGAATTGGAACCGCAGGAAATACTATTATAGTTCCAGTAGGAAGCGAAAGATATATAAAATATATAATAGAGGGTTGTGTTATAAGTACAGACACAACTTTATACATTAGCGGATATAAAAAAATAAATTAAGGAGAAACATGAAATATTTTATAAATATAAAAAATGGAAAAGCCGACGGAGTTAGCCAGATTAACAATTCAAGGTTTGCAGATGAAAATAATTTTCAAATAGAGATAGATGAAGAGACTTATAATAAAATTATAGAAGGAAAAATATATAAATACGAAAATGATTTAATTGTAGAAGATGTTGAAGCTATAAAAAATACGGAGATTAAAAAATTAAAGAAAGAAACAGAAAATGAAATTTTTGAAATATATCCAATAGTGAAGCAGTTAGATATTATAGCAAAAATTGGTGGTTATACCGATGATGATTTTGATGAAATGAAGAGTTTCATAGAGGAGAAAATGGCGGTGTATCAAATTAAGAAAAATAGATTATAAATATTCGTATAATTTTCTATTAAAATTTGATAGTTAATCTTTTTAGTTATAGTCTTCACTTACTTCTTTTTTATAGTTAATAATGGTATAAAGCTAAATAATTTTACATTTGTTTTCATTTTTCTAGTTTCTATTTTTAAAAATGGAACAACATTAAATAAATAATGTTTTTTATTTACTCCATCGGCACCTATATATTTTTTCTTTATTTTGTAGATCGGAAAGAAACTTAAAAAATTAAATCTTAAAATCTCTGTATCTACAGACGATAGCCACTTATTCAAGGCATCATAAGGAAAGTTTTTTAATTTTCTATCTAACAAATTATCTCTAATTTTATCAAAAAGAAAATTTTGTTGCATATATAAAATACAACTATGACTTATAGCTTCAAGAGAATTTTCATTTTGTATCTCCATTAATTTTCTTAAATATCCTTCCATTAAAAAATTACTCCATAAATCATTATAAACTTTTTGGCAATTTTTCACATGCAGCTTATAACTATTACTAATACTTTTTTCATCTGTAAAATTTGTAGAGCCATCCATTCTAAAATTTAAAATTGGCGTAGATATGAATGCTCTTTTATAATCATTCAGTATCAATCTATTAACGAAATCACAATCACTAGCTGTTCCATATTTTTTCCAATCATAATAATTTTGCTTCTCATAAACTTCTTTCTTGCAAAGCATTGTTTCATGATTAAACGGCAGTAATAAAAAAAATCTAGCGAAGTAATCATCAGAACTTTGCCATATACGCAACAATTTATCATCTTTTCTTGATAACATATTGGTTGACGAATATGAGTAGTCAGCATTTTCTCTTTCTAATGCTTCAACAGACAACTCTATGGCTTCCTTGATATAATAGTCATCAGAATTTAAAATGGCAACATATTTTCCTGAAGCTCTTTTGATACCCTTGTTCATAGCATCGCACATACATTCGTCTGGTTCACTATAATACTTAATATATCTCTTATCAGCATATTCTTTCAACAGCTCTAAAGTTCCGTCTGTTGACGCTCCATCTATAATAATATGCTCTACATTTTTATATGTTTGATTATGAACACTTTCAATATTTTGTCTAAAAAACTTTTCTCTGCCGTTTTTAATTAAATTAAAAGTTGCCGTAATAACTGTTACTTTTGGCGGATTCTCATTCATCGTTTTATTTTCAATATTGGTATAAAATTAAATAATCTATATGAGGTTTGATTATGCTTCCTCTTTACTGAAATGATTGGTATGCGATAAATGTAATATGTACTTTTATTTTGTGTTTTTACAATATTAAATCTAAATATTTCAAATAAATTTATTTTAATTTTTTGTTTAGTAATATTAATTGCGCTCCAAGACTTCAGTTTTTCATCACTTAATTTTTGTGCTTCATTTATATAATCTAAGAAAAATAAATAGTTAAAATTCTTTAATTCTTTTGCAAACATCATATTTTTTAACATACTCAAAAAATAAGGAGGATATATATTTTCCACAAACATCATTTGGCAAATTCCTTCTTCAAATTTATAAAAATTAAAAACATCTGCAAATAATTTATCAATATTTTGCAGAGTTTCTTTGGAATATTGACCATTATTTCCAGTGGTCGCACCGCCTAATCTAGCTGTAATCATCGCTTTATCAATATACGTGCATCTATAATCACCCAAAACAAGCGAAATATTAAAAGCATAGTCTATGGTTGTTCTATATTTCTCATTGTGATAACCTAATTCTTCATAAACACTCTTTTTGCAAACCAAAGTTTCATGATTATAAGTCATGCGTATAAAAAAAGACTCAACTGGAGAGAAATTGTAATGAGCCACAAACTCATCATTTTCTCTTCTTATTACATTAAATGATGCAATACAATAGTCAGCCTCAGTTTCTTCTAATTTCTTTATAGCAATTTCCAGAACGTCATCATTGGTATAAAAATCATCGCTATTCAAAAAACATACATATTTTCCCGTAGCTTTTTTTATGCCCTTATTCATCCCTTCCCACATTCCTTTGTCAGGCTCACTATAACATTTTAACCAACCTTTGTCTTCATATTCCTTGATTAACTCCAAAGTTCCGTCTGTTGACGCCGCATCAATAACAATATGTTCTATATTTTTATATGTTTGATTATGAACGCTTTCAACTGCTTGGCGAAAAAATTTCTTTCGCCCATCTTTAATTAAATTAAATGTAGCCGTTATCACTGTAATTTTTGGTAAACTTTTTTCTGTCATATTATTTATTTAAAAATTGGTATATATTTATCTTTTTCATATTAATTTACTATTTATTATCGAATACTGATAAATAAAGCTTCACATTTTCAGTTATATTATATTTATCTAAATAATTCTCTCTTTGTTTTTTTATTTTTTCAATATCAGGTAGTCTTAAAATTTTTTCAGCCAACTCCATATAATTTCCCATGTCATATTGCCAAAAAGCCTCGCCCGTAAAAACTTTTACACTATCAAACATATTATTTCTTGTTGCAAAAACATAATCTGTTAATTCTAAAGCATTTCCTAAACTAGCGGAAGCTGACTCTCCTATTTTTACATGCGGTAAAACTATGTAATCACAAAACAAATGTCCTTTTAGCATTTCTTCACCATCACTTTGAAATCCCATAAAATGAACTCTTTCTGAAAGATCCAAATTTTCAATAAGACATTCTAAATCTTTTGTTTGCTGCAATCCATTTGGTTGATCAATATAACTTAATGAATGTTGCCCGCCATAGATAAACAAATGATAATCTTTGGGCAAAAACTTTAAAGCCTTGATAATAGCAACATAATCCTTATGACCAACAATAGTTCCCAGGACTCCGATTGCTTTTTTAAAGTCTATCTTGTCAAGCCCCTTTTCTTTTATATATTCTTCTTTTGAAAAATCTTTCTTTATTTTTTCTATATCTTCTTTTCTTTTGTAATTTAATGGGTGCATGATAATATTAATATCGGCAACTAAACCAAGAATCTTATTTCTAGTTTCTAGACTATGAACAATTACTAGTCCATTTTTTGTTCTTACTTGTTTTAGAAGACTTGTAAATTTGGCCTCGCAACCAAAGCTTACATTTTTTACTTTATAAAAAAATCTCTTTAATCCTTTTCTTTTTTTCTCTGAAGATCTCAAAAAAGTCGTATTATGAATAGTAATTGAAAAAGCCTTTTCTTTACATGAATATATCAATTTCATTACTCTTTTAAGGCTAGTAGATAGTGAACAACCGTATAATGCGGATTCATATTGAATGCTTACATAATCAAAATCTCGAATTTTTCTTGAAAATTCATCAATAATACTATCTCCCATTCGCATTTTGTCCGACGAATTAGAATAAAAAATTGAAAAAGGCAATCTTAAAATTTCAACAAAATGTCCTTGTCTAGTAAATTCTTCAACTAAAGTTTTAGAATAAGCGGAATTTGCTTCTCCTTCTCCATAGCAACTAACTATTCCTATTTTCATATTATTTTGTCCTCAATGTTAGTAATGGTATAAAACCAAAAAGGTTATATTTCTTTTTATTATTTTTTTTAATCACTGTTAAGAATGGTATAAATTCAAATAATTTATAATATTCATAATTTGTTTCTTTGGGTTGATTTGAAATAGAAAAAGTTTTTGTCATTCCAGCATAAAATGGAGTCATTTCAGCAAAAAACCAAAAACTATCAAAATTTCTCAGTTTTCTGCCATTATAGTCATTTTCGATTCTTTTCCAAACTTTTACTGGGGAAAAATGCTGTATTATTTCATGCCTCCACTCTTCCTCTATATATTCATCGCTGATATTTGGAAAAGTATTTTTTATCACATTTTTTCTATCTGGTAAGTTGTATCTATTTTTTAATAACTTGTAATTGTTGTTATTATAATATATGCAGAAAATATCTTCAATAATTGTTGAAATATGCTCTTTATATTTTTTTGCAATTTCTAACATTTTAGCAGAGCTCTGGTTTTTTCTCCATTTTTTGCAATCAATTAAAACAACTCCAGCATTCGCAAAAATATGATCTTTAGAGACTCCTAAATTTTCAACACATTTTTTTATTATTTTCTGAGTAGCCCCAATATCGGATGTAGCCGCCATTTCATAACCGCCCATGTCTTCGTCCCAGAGCATTTTTATATCACCTAGAGCAATAACATCGGTATCTAAGTAAATAGCTCTATCTATTTCAGGAGCTACTTCGGGAATTAACAACCTTGCATAGCAGTCAACGAATTGACCTTTTGCTCCCCAACCTCTTAATCCTTTGAATTGTTTCAAATCAATTGGTAAATATTTTATAGAAAAATTATTAAATCTTGCTTTTAGCGTTTCCAATTGTTTTTTATTAAAAGCAGAAATGCCACAATCTAAAATATAAAAATCTATAAATGATTTTGTATTATAGCAGATACTGCAAATAGATGTGGCTAATATATCCACTAGATCGTCTTGTCCTTCAAAAAATACTGGTATGTTTGTATTTTGCATATTATTATATATTTATTTTTAGCTCTTTTAAATTTAAAATTCTCTTTAATAAACTATTGTCTAGCAAGGTTTCTTTAGATCTTTTTGCTGTAAATATTTTATTATCACTATCCATAAAAATTGGAATAATCTTACTTTTATCTAGGTTGTATTTCTCAGCAATTCTAACCGCTAGGTCATATTTAGAAAGTTTTTCATCACCAGCAATATTTACTATTTTGCATTGATGAGCTTCTGGTTTTTCAATTAAGTCAATAACAACTTTTGAAGCTGTATCAAAATCTATCATTGATTTAAATTGATCTTTAAACATTTCTATTTTTTCACCATTTTTTAATTTCTCAACAATTTCATCAAAAAAATGTTTTTTGTTTGATATTAAACTTGGACCCATTAATACAGGAAATCTTACAATATTAAAGCCGGCGACATCTACCATCCTCTCAGCTATAGTCTTATGTTCACCATATTTATTTGATGGGTTTAGTTTGTCTTCTTCATTGAATTTATGTCCTTCAATGCCTTCACCATATACAACTTCCGTTGACGGATAATACATTGTCTTAATATTATCCATGATTTGCAAAAAATTAGCTAACGCAACAATGTTGATATTCCATGCAATTTTTGGATTTTGTAAAACCAAATCTGGTTTATGGTAAGCGGCCAGGAAAATTACTTTTAAATTATTTTCATTTTTTGTCAAGTTTTGAATTTTCTTTAAATCATCAATACTTGTAATATCGCACTTTTCCCAACTTACCTTTGGACTTTTTTCGCCAAGAACTAAATCAGTAGCCAATATTGTATCATCAGTTTTTTCTAAAATATTTTTTATAAAATAATTTCCCAAGAATCCGTTTGCACCTATAATTAAAAACATATTTTACCTCTACTTATCTTGATTAACATTCTCATTAACCCAATCCAATGCATGCTTAATACAAATATCATGGTTATGATGTTGATGTTCGCCCCATCTGCCAACACCAAATAAATTTTTGTCTTTATAGTGATCTAATATATTTTTGATTGCTTGGGTCTTGCCAACAACTGGAATTGGGTATCCCGCTCTAGTAGTATAATTATAAATATTTCTGCCTTTAAATGTAATCGTTTTTTCATCAAATCTATTTGAATTTGTTTCAGTAAAAAGAGATTTCTTTGGGCTATTTAAAACGAAATTATCAATAGGAAATTCCCTATGATGCTGTTGCTTCAAATCTGGAATATATCTCCAATGAAAATTATGACTTTTGTCTGCTTCATACAAAGAAATAACGATTTTGTTATATTTGATTTTCTCAATATCACTCGCTATTTCTTTTGGCTTACCTAAGAATCCATATAAATCACTCCATGGACAACCAGCATTAATAACATTTTTTGCTTTATATGTATCGTTTATTATCCAAACTTTTTCTTTTTCTTCATAAACAAGTTTATTTACCTCATAGTTTAGTTTTATGTATTGCATAATTGGTTTTGCAATTGCATTCATAACCCCCCCATAACCATTTTTCTTTGGATAAAAAGGTCTTATATGGGCTGGAAATTTGTCAATATCTGGATTTCTTTCAAGAGAATATTTTAAAACTTCCTCAACATTTATTCTTGGAATTTTATGCAGCCAATCAATATCTAATTCTTTTGGTTCAACACCCCATAATTTTATATTGTAAGGAATTAAATAATTATCGCAAATCTTATCGCCTAATTTCCACCTAATCCATTCTTCATAATTTTTTGGAGCAGGCTTACCAAGTCCTTCACCGTTTCTAATAACGCTAATTAAGTATTGTATTTGTTTTTCAATAGGCAGTTGCCATAAATTAGATTCTAGCGGATAATCAATATCCATATCCTCAATCTGAATTTTTGCTATTCTTGGAGATATTTGGTAAAGATCTTCTTTTGGAAAAAATCTAAAAATAAAATCATATACATCTTGATATTTAGTTTCCAAGAAATGTCCGCCTATGTCCATTATGTGCCCATCAACATATTTTGTTCCACATAAACCACCAACCTCAGCAGATGCTTCCAATACAAGAATACTCTTGTTTTTATCTTTTAATTTATGGCAAAGAGTTAAACCTGTTGGTCCAGCCCCTATTACAATATAATCAAAAGTATTCATACAAACTCCTAAATTTTATCTAGAATCAAAATATCTTTTTTTCCTTCTTTTTCAACGCCTATGTCGTATAAAGCGATCATTGATGTATCTTTTTTAAAATCTATAGAGTGTAAAACACCAGATTTTATAACAAAAAAATCGCCTGTTTTAATTAAATATGTTTCTTTTTCACCATTTAGCTCAGCAGTTAAAACAAATTCCCCATCTATAATGTAAAAAGCTTCATTATTTAACTTATGATAATGATTTCCTCTAAAAACTCCAGCTTTTGTAAAAAGATAATTTACCTGCTTCCAGCCATCATGACATAGTTGGGTTAGTGTCCCTCTATTGTCAGAAAAGTCAAAATCAGTTTTTAAATATTCTATCATAGCCATATATTACCACATTAATTCTTTATTACTCTATTATAATCAGCTTCAACCATCATTTCTGCCAATTCATCCACTTGAACCTTTGCTTCCCAACCCAAAACTTTTCTAGCTTTTTCTGGATTTCCGATTAACAAATCAACTTCACAAGGCCTGTAAAATTTTGGATTTATTTTTACTATTGTTTTTCCTGTCTTTTTATCTATGCCAATTTCGTTTTCAGCTTTTCCTTTCCATTCAATTTCATAATCAAGAGCTTTAGCCGCAATTTCCACAAAATATCTAATCGTATTTGTTTTATTGGTTCCTAAAACATAATCATCTGACTTATCTTGCTGCATCATCAAATACATTCCTTCAACATAATCTCCAGCAAATCCCCAATCTCTTTTACTATCCATATTGCCTAGCTCCAAGAATTCTTGATTTCCTAGTTTAATATTAGCTAAAGCCATTGTAATTTTTCTCGTAACAAATTCGGCACCTCTTAAAGGACTTTCATGATTAAATAAAATACCGCCGCAACAAAACATATTATAGCTTTCTCTATAATTTTTGCTTATCCAATGAGCATATAATTTAGCTACGCTATAAGGACTTCTAGGATAAAATGGAGTCTTTTCTGTTTGTGGAACTTCTTGAACCTTTCCAAACATTTCACTTGTTGAAGCTTGATAAAGTTTAATTTTAGGATTAATCCGTCTAATCGCTTCCAAAATATATGTAACAGCCAACCCATCAACCAAACCAGTATATACAGGCTGTTCAAAAGATGTTGCAACAAATGATTGCGCTGCTAAATTATAAATTTCATCAGGTTTATATTTTTCAATAACCCTTTGGATATTTGTTTGTTCCAAAAGTTCAAAGTCAACCAATTCAATTTTTCCATTAATACCTAATTCTTTATGCCTCCAATCACTGCCAGATGCATTTCTCCTTGCAGCCCCATAAACCTTATAACCTTTTTCCACTAACAATTTTGACAAGTACGAACCATCTTGCCCCATAACACCAGTAATTAACGCTGTTTTCATATTTTTAATTTTTATTGATAGACCTATTTTAAATATTCATTAACCATATTGTCAACTGTTTTTTCCCAAGAAAAATTCTTTGCTTGTTCTAAACCTTTTTCAATATATTCCTTCCTTAAATTTTCATCAAAATAAAATTTGCCAATAGCCGATATTAAATCTTCTTTATTTGTTGGATTTATAGCAATAGCTGCATTGCCATAAACTTCCGGCAAAGAAGTAGCATTTGATGAAATAACTGGCAATCCGCACTGCATAGCTTCCAAAACCGGTAAACCAAAACCTTCTAATAAGCTTGGAAATATGAAAGCAAAAGCTCCATTATAAATAGTATTTATATCTTTTTCATCCACAAAGCCAGTTAAAATAATTCTATCTTTATATTTATCAGCATTTTTTATACTTTTAAACATTTCGTCCATTAACCAGCCTTTAGGTCCGGCTAAAACTAAATTTAAATCAGTGATATTTGGATTTCTTTCAAGAAAATCAACAAAACCGTCCACTAAAAAATTCAAATTTTTTCTTTTATTCAAAGAACACAAACTTAGTATATATTTTCTATTAGATGGAATTTTATATTTTGCCAATATTGTCTTATCAATATTTTCAGATTTAAAATATTTTTTGATATCAGCAGCTAAATAATCGACTATAATCTTATTATTTTTATATTCCGGAAAATATTTAACAAATTCATCTCTTGCATAAGCAGAATCAGTAAAAATAATTGTATCTTTTGTAATAGTTCTCATTTTATCAGCAAAAGATTTAGATTTTTTTGCTTGATTTTTTTTATCAAAAAAATACTGTGGATGACTAAATGGCATAACATCATAAACCATAGTGAATTTTTGTAAATTATTATTTTTTTGTATAGAAACTGGAATACCATTTGTTCCAGAAAAAGATTGAAAAATACCAACAAAAGATTTTTCTTTAACTTTTTTTGACAAGAAAAATCTAAAGATTCTTGCAACTCTCAACAATTGAGAAATAACAATAAAAAATATTTTTTTAAAAATATTTTTTGAATTTCTAACAACAAATTTTAATTGTTTAATATAAGAATTTAGAATTTTTACATAAGTCTCTTCTTGCGAATTTAGATTTATATATTTGATACTTTGAAATTCTGGAAATTGTTTAATTAATTTCTCATTGTAGAATTTCTCACTACAAGAGCAATTTGCATAAAAATTGAAATCATTTGAGTATTTGTTTATAAATTCTCTAAGGATCTCATATTCAGTCCAGAATACTCCGGCTCTAGCTTTATCTTCAAAACTCCCTTGAAGAATAATATTAAAATCAAATACCAAATTTTTTTTCATAATACTTACAATTTAGTTTCTAAATTTTCTTCTTTACACTTCTCTATCAATTTTTTTATATTTTGAGATTTATCTTTTTTCATAATAAGAATAACATCACCATCTTCTACGATAACCAAATCATCAACATCAGAACAACAAATTATTTTTCCATTTGACCTAATAAAACAGTTTTCAGTATTGTGTAAAACAGCTCTTCCACTAGTTATATTTTTTTCTTTTGTTTTGTCATTATTAATATCAAACAATGATTTATAGCTGCCAACATCACTCCACACCAACTTTAATGGAACAGTTGCTAAATTACTTGAATTTAAATTTTCTATAATAGCGTAGTCCATTGATATTTCTTCACACTTTTCAAAATGCTCTTTATCCAAAAATACAAAATTATTTTCTTCTTTTGAATTCTTTAAAGTTAACTCAATATTATGAAGCAATGATTTTTGATGTTTCTTGAACAAATCATAAAGAACAGATACCTTTGCCATAAAAATACCGCCATTCCATAAATAATTTCCACCCTTTAAAAATTCAATAGCTCTTTCAATATCTGGTTTTTCAACAAACCTTTCAACAGCAAAAGCATCATCATTAATTTTATCACCAACTTTAATATATCCATAACCAGTTTCCGGATACAAAGGTTGAATTCCAAAACATACAACCCTACCATCTTTAGCTAATTTTTCACCGATTTTCAAAGTATTAACAAAAGCTTTTGCATCATTTATATAATGATCCGAAGGACAAAAAACCACAATTTCATCTTTACAATCCTTATTCATTAAATATTGAATAACCGAACATACACTTGGCGCCGTATTCATAGCTTTTGGTTCCAAAAACACCTTTGGATTTTTTAAACCATTTACTTTAATTTCTTCTTCCAATAAATCCTTATGATTTATATTTCCCAAAATAATCAAATCCTTGCCAAAAGAAGCAAACCTTTTAACCGTCTGAGTAAAAAGAGTTTCATCATTTAGCAACTTTACAAATTGTTTTGGCTTATTCTTTCTCGACATTGGCCACAACCTTGTTCCATTTCCACCCGCTTGAATTACAATTTTCATGATATAAAGACCGCATAATTATCTTGTAGATGTATATTATTTTATAATATTTTAAAATCAACAAATAATAACTTGCAATTTCAAAAGGTTTTTTTATAATGTTGGATTGTATGGGTTCGTAGCTCAGCTGGTAGAGCAGTTGACTCTTAATAGGTTGCATAGTTTATCTATTGAGTTATACCCAGTTATATTAAGCTATATAAATTCTAGCTTAAAAAAGGTTGAAAGAAAAAAGTTGTTGTATTAAATTGTATAAAGTTGTATTTTAATTGATTGAGTTTGCGGCAAATATGCGATAACAAAGCTAAAATTTGCGACAATTTAATTTTTAATTTATGCTAAAAATAAGTTAAAAAATTAAATATAAAATTGCTTAAAATTGGAATTGTAAATTTCCTTTAAAGTATTAAAAACATTGGGTTCGTAGCTCAGCTGGTAGAGCAGTAGACTCTTAATCTATTTGTCGGGGGTTCGATCCCCCCCGGACCCACCAAGTTTTGCAAGTGTTTTATACTTCAAAATAATTCTTCATTTAACTAAATTTTATGTTTTTATATTGCTATACCTACATATCTTGCATAAGTAAATCCTTCTGTATTTACAAATAAAGTTATTCTATTTCTTGAAGTTATCTTTACTACCAAATCCCTATTATTCATTGTTCCTCCTATTCTTTCTAATAGTTCAACTTTTTCTTGAAATATTTTGTTTACATATTCATCATATTCTTTATTATTTGGCTTTACGCTTTTTATTACTTCTACAGTTTTTATTTCAAAATCTCTCTAACTAATATTTATTAAAATCTTATATTACTTTAAATATGTTTATTACCGTCTAATCCCAACTCTCTAATAAATATTATCTTCTTCCTTTTTAATATTATTCTAGCCTGCAGTACCTTTTGGGAATTTGCTTTTTTGACAAAGTCTTTATATATGCTTTCCATAATTATAGAGACCCAATGTTTATATCAAGACTTGCTACCGTCATATTTGTTTCTTTTTATTTTATAATAAAAAAGAGCAAGTATTTCTTGCTCTAAATCATCTAGTTCATTAAACAGGAAAATTCCCTTATTTACCATTTTTAAATCATAAAACTTTGCAGAATTGAGAAATAAGAATTTACATTCTAATCAAAAGTGATTTTGTTATTTTGCATATAAAACCTTTATAGTTGTTAATAATCATCAATAACTATTGTAGATTGAATATTTCCATCTGATATAAAATTGTTTTGGTTGTCTTTTAAACTGTATAGATATAAAATACTAATCAAATGATGAGTATATGTATTTGATTTGATTATTTCTTTAGCTGTATTAAAAACTCAATATTGTAATTTTCTTCCTCTATATTTCTTATAATTATCTTTCCTTTAATCAAATTTAATATTCTTGATATTATACTTAATCCATAACCTGTTCCTGTTTTTGTTACAATTTTTTTATTTATATTTTTAATCTCATTTTTATCAATATTTTCACCATCATTTTTAAATGAAATGTTTATGTATTTTTTGTTCTCAAAAATCTTAATTCCAATGTTTGACTTACTAAATTTAATTGCATTTGATAAAATATTGTCAATGACAATTTTTAATTTTTCTCCATCGCTATCTAGAATTACACTTTTTAAATCTAATTTTAAATTTATATTCTTTATAGCTATAATTGGTTTAATTTCTTCCACAGATATGTTTATTACTTTATCTAAATCTACTTTTTCAAAATTTGGTTTTATGTCCTCCAAACTACTTATTCTTACAAGTTTTAAAATGTTGTTTATGTTGTTGTATAATTTGGTTATATTTGCATCTATATACTTTGCAAACTTGTTTATATCTTCGTTACCACAGCTTTCATACTCTTTGTTTAAGATATTATTGCTCATCTGGATAACTGAAACAGGAGTTTTTAGGTCGTGAACTATTTGTATAAAGATGTTATTTTTCTCTATATTTAGCTTTTCCAATTCAAGCCTTAAAGATTTTTCAATTTCTATCTGTTTTCTTAAAGAGTTTTCATATTTTTTAATAATGAATAATATATTGCTCGTAAATATTGTTACGGTTATATAAAGAATATTTACATTTTCTTTAAATAAGAAATAACAAGCCAAATAACCTATAAATAGTCTGATGCAGTAGTATGGTTCTAAATCGCTTAATTTACCGTCGTAGGCTTTGTTTAAGACGAATAAATAAATGAAGAAAGAAAAAATCATAAAATATGTCACACTATTCATAAATAATTGTGGCAAGAAATGAATTTTTACGAATGGAATTATGAGAATTATTTCAAATAAGCTGTAATAAAATATGGTTAATAGGATTTTTTCTTTATCTTCCTTTTGTTTAAATTTAACATATCTATAGCTTGCTGTTATACAGGATAAAAATATCAAAAAGTAATAAAAATATGTTTTCAGATTCATATTTGCAGTATTGAATATCACTATTGATATAAAAATTATGTTAATTAGTAATATTATGATGTTACTATTGCTATATTGTTTTTCTTTTAAAATATACAAACTAAAGAAATAGGCGAATATTGGACTTATAAATCTTATATTTAAACCTTCATTTAACGGAATAAATTGAAGCGGATAATACCATAAAAAACTTGTTAATACCCAAACAAATGCATTTTTATAATAATCTTTAAAAGTATTTTTTAATGGAATTTTTTTATATACTATTATAAAATATGCTAACAGTGACGTTATTAATCCTTTAATAAAAAATGTGTTAGCAAAACTATTCCCTAATACAAATAAATATTTTATTAAGATTATATTTAATATCGCGATTATGTTAGCGAATACATACCATAAAATATTTTTTATATTTTTGCTGTAAATCATTGCTTTTATATTAAATTAATTTAATATAAACTTACAATATATATTTTATTTATCAATATGGAGAGTGATTGTATTTTGTGTGACACAAGAAGACAACAAACGACTTTCGTCTCTTTAGTTGCTCGTGGCGAAGCAGATTTAACTTCAGACAATCCAATTTTATTTGAAACGGAACATTTTTATTTAACCATTGATTTACACCCAGTATCTGATTGTCATTATTTAATTATACCAAAAGGTCATTATACTTCATACTCTTTAGTTCCAGTAGAATATGAGAGAGAATTGGATTTTATTGTTGGTTTAATAAAAGAGAAAACGAATACTGAAAATTTTATATTGTTTGAACATGGTTCTGGTATAGTCAATGAAAGATTAGTTGGGTGCGGAAATTCTATTTTCCATGCTCATCTACATTTTATAGGCGGTTTAAAATATGATTTAACTGAAATTTTAGGAGTTATATCGTCTTATGGTGTTAATCCAAAAGAGTTATTTATGAAAAGAATTAAGCCTGGCGAAAGTCTATTACAAAATATATCAGTAGCAACATATGATGGAAGTTGTTATCATAGTCCTTATCTTTTTCTTAAGTTCAATGATACTGATTGTTTTGTAATGCCAGAAAGAGAAGAAACTAGAATACAATCTCAATTTTTCAGAAAGATGTTTGCTGAAGAAATTAGTGGTAAAGGTTGTTTTTGGAATTGGAAAGAGGGTATAAGTCATACAGATAGGCTTGTTTTAAGACAAAGAGTAATCAGAATGATTGATTTGTTTAAAACCAAAACGCAAGAAGTATAATTTTTTATTAACAATTTTTTATAAAATTTATGATGGAACTTGAAGAATTAGCTAAATATTGGGATAACAAATGGACTGAATACACCGAATCAAAGCCTAATCCATTTGCAGTAAAGTTAATTGACTTATATATCAGTAAGGAAAAGCCGAAATTATTGGATTTGGGCTGTGGAGATGGTAGAGATGTTGATTATTTTATAAAAAATGGTTTTAAAGTATCAACTTTAGATATAGCAACTAAAAGTATTGCAAAAATTAAAGAAAAATTTGGAAATAAGGTTAATGCAAGTTGTCAAGATATAAGAAGTCTAAAATATGAAAATGGTAGTTTTGATATAATATATGCACACCTTACGCTTCATTATTTCACAGATGAAGAAACTACAAAAATTTTTAATAAGATTTACGATTTGTTAAATGAAGATGGAGTATTTTTTGTTAAATGTAAATCCGATAAAGACAAATTATATGGAGAGGGCAAAAAAATAGCAGAGCATACATTTTTTAAAGGGCATGTTAGGCATTTTTTTACGTTAGATTATTTGAAATCAAAACTTGATAAGTTTAGAATTATAGAGCTAGAAGAAGAAAACAACTCAAAATATAATGACTACGATTCTTCTTTTGTTTATGCTATAGTAAAAAAACAATAATTCAGCATATTTAGATACTGTGCTGAATTAAAATAAAAAATACCAAATTAATAATTTCTTTTTTCTGGAATTATACCTCTAACGCCACCTCTTGGATTTTCTATATCTCC
>CAZBNS010000017.1:0-24170 GCA_964493475.1 uncultured Rhizobiaceae bacterium
ATTTGTCAATAAAAATTAGAAATGACTATCTGTAATTGATATATTATTATCTTATTTATTTTAATTGTAGCTGTGGCTCCTCTTTGTCCTTCGGACATTTCCCCTCAAGGAGGGGAAAGATTACGAGCGGTGGTTAAGAAAATATAGTTCAATAACCAAGGACAATCTTTCCCCTCCTTGAGGGGAAATGTCCAAAGGACAAAGGGGGCTACATTCCATTAAAAAGAGCTACAGAATGTTGATGAAAAAAAACCAATATAAGTCTACACTACAACAGGAAAATCATTAAACTTAAATTTGCCGACATTTCATATTTTAATTGACTTTAGCAGATTTTTCTATAGAAAATATGTTATGTGAATAATAGGTCTAAATATGTTTAATTTAACTAACAAAAAAGTTCTAATTACTGGCGCTTCTGGCGGTATTGGAAATTCAATAGCAAAAGTATTTTCAAATATGGGCGCTGTTGTTGGATTATCAGCAAGGAATGAGGATAAATTGAAAGAATTGTCCGCTGCATTACCTAATAAAAATTATGTTTTTAAAGTTGATTTGTCAAACTTGTCAGAAGTTGAAAGTTTCATTGAGACTGCGGATAAAGAAATGGAAGGAATTGATGTTTTGATTTGTAATGCTGGAATTACGAAAGATATGTTAAGCATGAGAATGAAAACTGAGGATTTTCAAGAAGTTTTGAATGTTAATTTGACTTCAACATTTATTTTAAATAGGGAAGCTTGCAAGAAGATGATGAGGAAAAAATTTGGTAGAATTATAAATATTTCCTCAATAGTTGGTGTTATGGGAAATGCTGGTCAGGCGAACTACTGTGCTTCAAAGGCAGGTATGATTGGAATGACAAAGGCTATTGCGCAAGAATATGCTTCAAGAGGAATTACAATTAACTGTATAGCACCGGGCTTTATTACAACGCCTATGACAGATGTATTGAATGAAGAACAAAAAAATGCTATGTTGTCAAAAATTCCACAAAATAGATTTGGAAATCCAGAAGATATAGCAGCTGCCGCAGCTTTTTTAGCTAGCAATGAAGCTTCATATATTACCGGACAAACAATTCATGTTAATGGCGGAATGATTATGATATAGTGGCATTGCCGCTATTGCTAGCTTGATGTTCTGGTTCTTTTGAGTTTTAACTATAGTGCTAGTTTATTTTTTAATATTTCTTCTTTTGTAAGGCAGTTTGTGGCTTCCCTTTGTCGTTTGGCGAAGCTATGACGAAGTCAAATGTCCGAAGGACAAAAGGGAGCTACATTATATTTAAGAGTTCGATTGATTTTAACACCCACGAAAGAAACTCTTATTACAAATTTGTTAATTATTTATTCAAATTTGTAATATTTTTAATAGTCAATTTATAAACGAAATTATTTGCGGGAATTTGTTGATTAGGAACAATATTTTTTATTGGAATAATAACTAAATCTCCAGCCTTTTTATTTACTACATATTTGGCAAAAATATTTTGTGGATCGTCATTAATTAAAATCGATAATTCATCAACTTTCATAAGTATATCGTTTGTTTTTTCGTCAGATACTATCATGTCAACTACGACTAAATCGCCATTTCTGCTAATATTATTTGTAATTGGAGCGGTCTTTTTGGTCGCTTGTTTTGCTGGTGTTTTAATATTATTTAATTTTTCTAGGGCTAATTTGTTTTTAGCAAGTTCAACATTATATATTTCTTCTTTTTTGTTTGAAATTGTTTTTTTCTTTATTTCTTCTCGCTCCTGTTGTTTTAAAATAGTTTCCTCTTCTATTTTATTTTTTATTTTGCTGGGAGAAAAAATATTTATGCCGTCATTTTTTTTAATATTTTCAGGAATAGAGCTGTAATGTTTTAAAACAAAAGCTAAAAATATTATTGCTAATAATATTCTAAACGTTTTTTTTGAATAAAGATTTGCTATTATGTTTTTAATTCTAGTGATTATGTCCATTTTTTACCTCATATATTTATTAATCAAATATTTTTCAATTTTTTTTACTTCGGAATTTTCTAGAGTTCTGTCAAAAATTATTATCTCCAAAATTTCACCGCCAAAATTATGTCCTATATCAAATTTTTCTGGTGATTCTGTTAAATTATCTGGGTTTGACGCTAATATTGCGAAATTAATATCTTTAACTGATTTTTTATATTTAGTTGAGCCTGTATTCTTGATAGTAATGATTTGATCTGACGATAATTCTCCTACAGTAGCAACAAGTCCGCTGTCGAAAATATTTATAGAACTTTCAAGCCCGCTATTTGACTTTGCAACAAGAAAAGCTGTATATTGATTTAAGTTAAGAGGTATTGATGAGCTCAAATAATTGCTTCCATTAAATTTAATAGCCTTTAACTCTGGATAAATACGGCTGTCATTAAATGCTAAAGTTCCTGAAGTAGTTTTAAATTCATTTACATTTTTGCTAAAATCTTTCCAGTTTGAAATTGAACCGCTTTTATTTTCTTTGCTCATGTTGGATGTTTCTAGCCATAAAACTAAATTCTCATCATCGACAAATTCAAATTGTGCAGTGAGATTTATGGCGTTTGCAAGCCTGGATATTTTAACTACTGTTCTTGCGCCATAAATAATACCTGCTGAGAAGCAAAAAATTAGAATAACTATTGACATTTCAAGCAGTGTAAAACCGCCAATTTTATTTTTCATATTATTTTATGTACTTGTTATTTTTTAATAAATTGTGTTCAAAAAAACTATAATATTTATCGGCTGATACAATAATATGGTCAAGCAATTCAAATTTGTTTATATACTTTATAGTTTCTTCAAAGCTGCTTGTTGTTTCCTTATCATCTGGTGATGGCATAATATTTCCAGAAGGATGATTATGTGCCAATACTAAAAATTTTGTGTTATTATTCAATGCAATTGCAACCATGTCAGCTATGTTGAAACTTGTAATGCTTGAATTTTTATCACCAAAAATTTTTTTCTCAATTAATTTTTGTGCTGAATTTAAAAAAAGAACTACAATGTATTCGGTGTCCTTAGCGCCTATTTCTTTTTGAAAATACTTTATTAATTTGTTTCTGCTATCGAACTTAATTTCATCCAATAATTCTTCCATATTACAAAAAGACATAATCTTGCTTACTGTCAATATAGTTGCAACTACAGAATTCGTTAAATGAAGATAATTTTTCAAATAATCTGCATCTTTATTAAATAAATTAGTCAAACTGCCACCAACTTTTTCAAGTATGGTCTTAGACAAGATTCTGGTATCTTTCATTGGTATAGCCAAACACATAAGATATTCAAAGATTTTTTCCTTGCTGGTATTGTCAAAATTTGTTATAATATATTCTCTTAATCTTTGTCTATGACCATAATCCAATTTTTTTATATTATCTTTATTTTGTGTCGACATATTTTAAAAATAACTACTCACAAATATCAAATCATTATTTAAAATAAAATCAAGAGTTTTTATCGAGTTATGCGTTATAAGTTATATTTTAATTGTGGCAATAATTCTATTTTGTCAATCTGTAATATTTGACTTTGGTGAAACTTTAAACAGTGCCTAATATTATAAACTAAATTCAAAGAAAATGTATTATCACTTAGCAATTTCAAGCAAACAACTAATTTTTCTTGACTATTTATAAAATAAAAATATCGTTTTGTTTGTATCAATTTTTTAATATATTATGGATAGTTTAACGGTAATAGCATCAGTATCTATTTTTTCCTCGGTTATATCAATAACAATAGGTACGCTTGGCCCATCTTTTGGGGAGGCAAATATAGCAAAAGAAGCAATTCGCTCAATTACTCAGCAGCCAGATGAGGCTAGCAATATCACTAAAGTTTTGTTTATGAGTATGGCAATGGTTGAGTCGTGTGCAATTTATTGTTTGGTTATTTCCATGATTTTAATATTCGCAAATCCATTTTGGAATGCTATGTTGGCAAGGGTTAATTAATACCGGGAAATAATATGGAATTATTTACAATAATTGTCCAACTAATCAATTTTATTGTTTTAATTCTTCTTTTAAATAAGTTTCTTTATAAACCAGTTTTGTTAGCTCTTGATAAAAGAAGGCACGATGTCAAGAAAAAGATAGAAGAAACTGAAAGAAAATTAATTGAAAGTGAAAAACTTAGGGAAGAGTATTTAAAAAAATTAAAAGAACTTGAAAAAGAGAATATAGAATTAAAAAATAAAGCTATCCAAGAAGTTAAAAAATTTAAGGAAGCTGAAATACAGAAGGTTAGAGACGATATTGCTGCAAGAAAAGATAAGTTTATTGAGTATTTAGGATTTGAAAAACAAGGCTTAATTGAAAATTTCAATCAAAATTTTAGCGAATTATTTATAAAATATTCAAATATAATCTTGGGTAATTTGGCAAATAGTAATTTAGAAACCGAGATTATTAATAAATTTATTGAAAAGATTAGACTGTTGAATTTGAAAAAGATTGAGGAAATTAATTCACTAAAACCTGATATAATATTTATAACATCTAGCGGTGAGTTAACTCTGGATCAAAAGGATATTATAAAACAAACTCTAGTTGATAAAAAAATTAAGTTTTTAGATGTCAAGTTTGATATTGACAAAAACTTAATTCTAGGCATTGAGATGAAAATAAAAAGTTATGTTTTGTCTTGGGATATAAAAGAATTTAGTAATGATTTTTTGACTAGTATCAGTAAAAAATAGGTGTTTTGATGAAAGAAAATAAAGATTTATCTAAAGATGTAAAAGATAAAATATTAGACGATATTAATAATTTGAATTTTGATACAATAGAGAAAGAAGTTGGCATTGTGTCGCAAGTTCAAGATTCAATTGTCTTAGTTAAAGGTCTTGCAAAGGTTGGTTTTGATGAAGCTGTAATGATTGCAGGAAAATTTTTAGGTTTCGTCGCAGTTATGGAAACTAATTTGGTGAAAGTTGTTTTGCTTGATAAAACTGTAGAAATTAAAGTTGGTGATGAAGTAAGGAGAACTAAAAAATATCTGCAAGTTCCTGTTGGAAAAGAATTGCTTGGCAGAGTTGTGGACGGCATGGGTAGGCCTGTTGATAATTTGGGAAATATAAATTGCCGTGATTTTTTACCAGCAGAGAGATCTTCAAAAGGAATTTTAGACAGACAAATGGTTGATACTCCTCTTGAAACTGGCATCAAAGTTATTGATTGTTTAATTCCAATAGGTAGAGGGCAAAGAGAACTTATTCTTGGAGACAGACAAACTGGAAAAACATCAATTGCTGTGGATACAATTTTGCACCAAAAAAATAAGGATGTTATTTGTATTTATTGTGCGATAGGACAAAGAGACGCTACAGTAAGAAATGTTATTTATACATTGCAAGAGCATGACGCTATGAAATATACCATAGTTGTAGATGCAAACGCAACAAGTCTTCCCGGCATGCAATACATAGCGCCATTTAGCGCCACATCTATGGCTGAATACTTTTGTGAAAAGGGCAAAGCTGTTTTAATAGTTTATGATGATTTATCAAAACATGCAAAAACATATAGAGAAATTTCGTTGCTATTAGAAAAATCTCCTGGAAGAGAAGCATATCCGGGCGATATATTTTACTTGCACTCAAGACTTTTAGAAAGAAGCATTAACTTAAGAAAAGAACTGGGCGGCGGTTCTATAACTAGTTTGCCAATCATTGAAACGGAAGGTGAAAATATCTCTGCCTATATCCCAACTAATGTAATTTCAATTACAGACGGACAATTATATCTCTCGCCATCAAACTTTCAAAAAGGAATATTGCCCGCAATAGACGTTGGAAAATCAGTATCAAGAGTTGGCGGCAAAGCTCAATTAAAAGCGTATAAACAAGCTGCAGGCAGAATTGGAATAGAATTTTCCCAGTTTGAAGAATTAGAAATGTTTTCAAGATTTGCAACAAAACTTGACGAGCAAACTCAAAAAACTATAAACAGAGGAAAATTAATTAGGGAAACATTAAAACAAAGCAAATTTAGCACAATTTCTTCTGAAGGACAAATAGCAATATTTATATGTATAAATAATAACTTATTAGACAATATCGCATTAGAAAAAATTCATTCTATAGAGGAAAAAATAGCTAATCTATTAGAAAAAGAGTTTCCTGATATTGTTCACACCATAAAAAATAATGAAAAATTATCTGAAACTCAAATAAAAGCATTTTTGAATAAGGCCAAAGAACTCATTGAAGAATATAGGGACAAATAATCATGGAAACGCTAAACAGCCTTAAAAAGACATTAGATACATCAAAAAGTATAAAACAGGTTGTAAGTACAATGAAAGCCCTATCCGCTGCAAATATTAAAAAATATGAGAAGATGGTTAAAATTTTATATGCTTATAGAAGCAACATAGAAATGGGAATTCAAGCTATGATGATTTTTGGAAAAAATTTAAAAATATCCGACATAGAATATATTAAAAAAACAGGAAACAAAAATTTATCAATAGTTTTTGGATCCAACCAAGGATTATGCGGAAGATTTAATGACAGAATTAAGAATTTTGTTTTAAATGATATACATGACATAAGTAATAATCAAATTGTCGTAATTGGAGAAAGATTATTAAATTTAATGGAAATCACGGAGTTAAACATTATAAAATCAATTTATTTGCCAAACTCAATAGAGAATTCTGCAAGCACAATTTATGAAGTATTACAAATTATTGACGAAAAATTAAAAAATGAAGAAATAAACAATGTTTTTCTATATTATACAATGAGCGATGACACTGTTAATGGAACTCCAACAAAAACCAGACTAATCCCAATAGATAAAAAGTTATTGGAAAACGCAAAAAATAAAGTTTGGCCAACAAACAATTTACCATACTGGCAAATAAAAAATGAAATTTTGATTGCCGACTTATTGAAACAATATATTTTCACTATATTAAACAGTGCTTTAGTCAACTCAATAACGAGCGAGCAAAAAAATAGGCTTATAACTCTTCAAAGTGCCGAAACAAACATAAATGAATTAATTAGAAATAAAAACTTAGAATATAATCAAAAAAGACAAAGCACAATTACATCTGAATTATTAGATGTAGTTGTAGGGTATCAAGTATCTAAAAAAAGGAATCAACCGTAAAGGGATTAATAAATTTAATATTGAGGTCTAATATTAATTATTCTGTAGCTAGATTTGTTAGTTTATTCCGTAGTTCTATAGCTCCCTTTATCAGCTCCCTTAACAAAGGAGCTTATAATAATAAGAAACGTTTAATTATAATTTGTCTACAGCTTTTTTAATTAATTCCACACCCTCTTTAATTTCCTCAAAACTGCAGGCATAGCATATTCTAAATGAGCTAGGTATTCTAAACGCTTCACCGGGAGTTGTAGCAACTCCATTTTCAAGCAAATATTCACACATCGCAACATCATTTTGAACTGCCAAATTTGTGCTGTTTTTTAATGCGCTATAATCAACCATAACATATAAAGCGCCATCTGGTTTTTCTGCTTTTAAGCCTTTTATATTGTTATTGATAAAATCACATGCAAAATCTCTATTTTTTTGCAATCTGCTTATTAAATCTTTATAATATTGGCTCAAATCTTTTTTCAATACTTTTTTGGCTATTATTTGAGCTATATTATTTGTGTTTGAGTTAATTAAAACTTGGCAGTTATAAACCCTTTGCAACAACTCTTGATTATAGCAAAGAACATAGGCAATTCTATCCCCGGCCATTGATATACTTTTTGAAAAACCATTGAATACTACAATTCTCTTTAGCAGTTCTTTATCATCAGTTGCCTCAGCTATGCTGCAAACTCTATTGTCTGTAAAATGAATATTGCTGTAAATTTCGTCAGACATGGCAATCATATTAGGATATTTTTTTAAAACATTTAAAAGAGCATTTAATTCATGTTTTGAGTAAATCGCACCAGTTGGATTTCCGGGATTTGTAATAATAAAAGCTTTTGTTCTTGGCGTAATGCATTTCTCTAAAATTTCTGGAGTTAATTTATAGTTATTTTCAATTTTTGTATCAGCCAAAACAGCTTTTCCCTTAAAATTTTCCAACATATTAAAATATGTTACCCAAGTTCCTCTTGGTATTATAACTTCATCGCCCTCATTAATAATTGAATTAAAAGTATAAAAAATTCCAGCTCTAGTTCCGCTAACTATTGTAATTTCCTTATTTACATCATAAACAAGGCCGCTTTGTTTCTTTATTTCATCTACAACTAATTGTCTCAATTCCAAATCACCTCTTATATTTGTATAGTGATTTGAATTATTAAATTCTTCATCAGTAATCTCGGAAATCTTGATAGGCCTTTCTGTGTCTAAATTTCCAATATTTAATTTTACTATTTTTACACCCTGCTGTTGAAGTGTCATAATTTTTCGGTTTATTAAATCAATGCACGATGGACTAATTGTTCTATTTGAAAAAATTTGCATTTTATTATTTATAAATTTTATTTACACTGGTTGTTATAAACAAAAAATAGATTTTTTTCAAGTAATTTTTATTGTAAAGTGGATAATTAAGTATTTTAAGCGATTATAAATAGCTCCCCTGCCAACGTAGCTTACAACTGGGAGCTAAAAATAAAATAAGATTTAATTATTTCTTGAAAAATAAACTTTATATATAATTATTGATTTAGTACCATAAAATATAAATTATGAAAAAAATTCTTCTGGCAGTATTTATAATCTGCAATCTTTTTACACTTCCAAGTTTTTCAATGAGCCAGGAAGAAATGGAAGGTTTTATATATGTAGATTTTTATGACTTCGTTAACACTTATGGTGCAAGAAGAAAAAATCTAGTTAAAGGAAGTTATAATGATAAAGAAATTGATATTACAAGCTCAGGTTCAATTACATATTTAGAGCCAGCAGAAAAATATATATTCTATTTGGAATATAGAGGTGCAAATAGGAATATTAATATTAACCAACAACCATTTTTGTTGGATTGGTTTAAGGTTTCCAACTTAGCAAACATTAAAGATGAGAATACTGCAGAAAGTATTTTGGCTGATTCAAACTTTGAACTATTTTTTACATCAACCATGTACTCGACAAGAGGAAGAGCTTACTTTTTAACTACTCAACGGGTAATTAGTGATAATATGGCTGCAAATTTAAAAGTTGGAGAGTTAATAAAAGTTTATACTCTAAATCTTGGTAATTATGCTGGAAGCATACCAGTCTTTTTGGTTGTTGGCTATGAAAAAGCCGCAACAATTGCACAGGCAATACAAGATAAAATGTATTTTCAACAATATTTTCCGGTTTTAAGAAATGATATATTTGATAGAAGATATGACAAAGCAAAGGGAAATGTTGAACTATTATTAAAAAAATATCCAGATAATGTAGAATTAAAACTTAATTTATGTTTAATTTTCAACAAAACGAACTTTTTTAAAAAAGCCGCTGATTGCTATAAGGAAATTTTGAATAAAAGCCCAAGAAACTATAATGCTTATTATGGTCTAGCTATGGTATATTATAATGAGAGAACTGGATCTTCCAACTCACAAAGAATGCAAAATATTATTGAAAATACAACAAAATCTATTAGTATAATTAATAGTTTAACACAAACGCCTAATGGAAGTTTGGCGATGATTTATTATAATGCGCTGTATTTAAGAGCTATGGCAAAAGTTGAAATTCAAGATCAAACAGCTATTGATGATTTGGAAAAAGTTAATAAAAACCAACCGACTTTAGTTAGTTCTGATAGTATTGATATGTTTAAAAAAATTTTGGGATTATATTAGAGGACTGTTCGTTTGTAATAATTATAAGTAGCCCTTTGTCGCTCTGTGATATTTGACTTCGTCAGAGCTTCGCCGAATGAAAACAAGGACTAGGGAATGTATGCTTGCATAACATTGCCAGTGAAATGAAAATTGAGCATTAGACACTATTCACAAAGGTTCTTTATAATTTTGTTTAATAAAATCAACTTCTCATAAATTTTTGCATTTAAAATCTAACTTTTACCTTAACCCACTTTGTCCTGTTGAAAATTTTTACTCAACGTATTCATATACGCTTTTGTAAAAAATTTTGAAGACTCCTATTGGTTTTTTGTAAAAACGATTTTACCCTGCAAAAAAGTTTGTTAACAGTGTCTAAAAATTATTTTAAATCCAACACTTCTTTTTGTTTTTGAACTAAAATATTTGTTCCTTCTAAAGCAAGTTTATACATTTCATCAAGTCTTGAAAAGCCAAATGGTTTGCCTTCGGCTGTTCCTTGTATTTCAACGATTTCTTGTTTATCATTCACTATAAAATTAACATCAGCTTCAGAATTGCTGTCTTCCTCATAATCCAAATCAAGAATTGAATTTCCTTTATAAATTCCGCATGAAACAGCGGTAATCATTCCACTAATTGGATTAATTTTTAGATTTCTAGCTTTCATTAAATTTTTTATTGCCAAATATAAGGCTACATAACCTCCTGTGATTGAGGCGCATCTAGTTCCGCCATCAGCTTGCAAAACATCGCAGTCAACTATTATCTGCCTTTCTCCAAGAAGTTTCATATTCATGCAGGCTCTGAGACTTCTGCCAATTAATCTTTGAATTTCAGTTGTTCTACTATTGGGTTTGCCTACATTGATTTCTCTTTGTATTCTTTCTTGAGTGGATCTAGGAAGCATGCTATATTCCGCCGTTACCCAGCCGCCTTTTCCAGCGTTTTTTAGAAATTGCGGTAATTTTTCTTCAACAGTTGCGTTGCATAAAACCTTTGTGTTTCCGCAAGAAATTAAACAAGATCCCTCTGCGTATTTATTAACATTTGGTTCAATTATAAGTTCCCTTAATTCGTTTCTTTTCCTTCCAGATGGCCTAGTCATCATATTATAATAATTACTTATGTTATTATGATATGATGGCAAATATAAATTACAATGTTTTAATTTCTAACCCTAGAACGCCGTATTTTTCTTGTTGCTCTTTTGAATAAAATTCCAAAATGCACCCATTTAGTTCTTGAATAGAATTAAAACCAGTTTTCTTTATGTCAAATAGCTTTGTTAAATTTTCAAAATTGTTGGAATTATATAGTTTTATGACTTGAACTTGCAAAATTTCGTTATTCTCATCATTTTTTAAAATTAAAATATTCCCAACTTTAATATTTTTTCTTTTTTCATCAAAAAGTCTTAATTCAATGGTTTTCTTGCCATTTTTTATTAAATCAAAATATTTTTTTCTAAGGTTTAATTCCATAAAGTTTTCTTTTTTAAGAATAATTTCAATCAATTTATATATATATTTGTTTTTCTTTGTTAATATCTCTCTTGATAAACCATTCTTTTTCTGTATTCGAACCGTGTGCTTTTTTGTGTTTCTCTTAAAAATTTATTTTGATATGTGCTTAAGCTTGAACATTTTATAGTTTCTAAAAAATTACTTTTTCCCAAAGCATTTAGTCCATAAATAGTCGCTCCTTTTAAAGCTTCAATTTTTCTAGAATCTCTTTTAAAAAAATGGTTCTTTAAATCGCTACTTCTATTATTAGTAGCCATATTATTTGATTCAAATTTTTTGCCAAAAGACAAAAAACTACTACATATAAATTTTAACAAAATTCTCCCTTTTTCCCAAAATTTAAATTTAAGTTAGTAAATTGCATTTTATTTTGCAAGAAAAAACAACATATTTTTTGTTATTTTTTCTTTATATCTCTTCCACCTCCACACTCCAACCATCAACTCCGTCATCAACAATCATCGCACTTGTATAAATCCACTCAGTTGCGTTGGTAATTACCATACTCCTAGCCACGTCATCATTTTCATCTCTAATTAGTAAAATATAATTTTTATTGTTTAGATTTTCTGCGCTATCTTTCCAATTATACGAGCCTCGCATTCTGCGGCACCAAGAAATTTTATAGTCTCCTGTTCCTAAATCTAAAATTTTTATATGGCATACTGGCAATGGCTTTAAATTTTTCCCAGTAAGTTGCAATGTTTTGTCTGTTGAGTTGTCAAAACTGTCTTTAAATGTTATAAATTTATAATCATAGCTTGTATCAACATCCTTTGCTGCATATTGTTGTTTGATTAAACCTCTATTTAAAAATATAAATTTTTCGCTGTTAATATGTGTGGAGATATAGTTTTCTGTTCCGTATTGCCCTCTTAATAATTGGCTTAGTTTGAAGCTCCCGTCTTCTTGCAATTCAACTTTTTTAAATTGTATAATTTCATTTCCAACAAGCGCCAAGTTTTCACCATCAAGAAAATCAAACATATCGGCAGTTTCTAAAATATCTGTATTAACCATGTCGTTAAATATAACATAAAGGTTATTTGAATAATCAAAGCAATAAGGCTTTGCGTTGTTTAATTTATTTAAACATGTTCCAACTATAGAATTTGTTCTGCTTTCATTAATTATATTGAAATTGCTGCTGCCGGTTTTTGCCGAATAAACACCGCAGCCATTCCATCCTTTTTCAATTGCATTTGTTGTAAAAAATATTTCCGGCTTATCAATATCTGTGTGAATGTTGTTTATTGCTGGCAATTCAAAAATTTCTGCATTTGTTATGCTTGTTGGCAAAATGGTTTCAATATTATCATATTTTTCCTCTTCTTTTATGAAATTATATAGGGAATTATCGCATTTTACCGCTTTAATATACAATGTATTATCACTATTTATTGTAATATTCATAATCCTTAAAATAATATCAGTATTATTTATGTTTAAAGTGATAACATCTGCGGAATTTAAATAAATATATTTTGGCGGCAATTGAAATTCATAAATTATTCTTTCCAGCCACATTGAATATAGCAATTTTTCTACAACTTGTTGTGCTTTGAATGCTGTGATTACGACTGGAATGCTTTCATTCTCTTTTTTATTGCTATTTACCGAAGTTCTTTCTGAATAAGTATGGCTAGGTTCGTATTTAAAATCTTTATTTATATAATTTAAGTCAAGCTTATATGGCAATTCATTTTCTCCAATAATACTTGCCTTAAAATATATTCCATTTTCAATTTCCGTTAAATCATCATCATATATTTTTAAAGAACTTGTTGTATTTTTTGAAGTGATGTAAAGCTGTCCTTCCTTTTCATAATAATCAAAAAAGAAGACTTTTTGAAGTATTGATAAGACTTCATTGATAGAAATTTTGGTATTTAAGGCTATGCCGTCAATGCTGTCATAAATATTTACATCTCCAAGCAAGTTTTTGTCTATTTCCGCATCCTCCAATAAGCCTTTTATCATATTTGAAAATATTAAATTTCCAAGTTTTCCATTTATCCAATGTCCGTAATGCCAAATGCTTCCATCAGTCCACACGCTTAATAAATTTGGAAAAAACGGATATGGCCTAGCGTCCCAAGCCCATAAAAATTTTCTTTCAATCATTGTTGAATTTACCCAAACTTCTTCCGTTGCTTGAATAGCTTTTCTTTGTGCGAAATAATCAAGTTTTCCCTCAGAAAATCTAGGAAATCCTCCATCAATGGATTTTGGATCGTAAAATTTATTTGGTTCATTTGAAGTTCCGTCAACACTGGCAAAACCATATTCTGTAAACCATATTTTTTTGCTTTGAGGAATCCAGTCTGTTGTATTTCCATTTGGGTTTACATGATAATTTTTCCACCACCATTCAATATTTTTCCAAGCATATTTGGCTTCAATAGTTGACTTTGCAGTTCTTCCGCTATCTGTATAAATCCAATCATAACCCTCGCCGCTAGTCCAGCCATCTTTTACATCTTGTTTTGTAATTAGACTTTCTTTTTTATCAGTTAATGGAAAATATGCGTCAATGCCAACAAAATCAATATTATTATTAGCCCACAGTTTATCCATATTATACCAACCATCATTCGTATGATGATATTCCGACCAATCCCCTGCATAACCAATTTTCACATTGCTTCCCAAAATACTTCTAACTTGACTTGCAAGATTTATAAAACAATCAACCGCTGGATATGTTCTATTATTATCAACTTCTGTATAGATTTTTGTCAGCCCTATCATCTCGCTGCCAATTATAAAAGCATCGCAATAATCTTTTACCAAATTTGCATAATGCAAAATAAAAGCATTATAACCATTGTTTTTTGTAAAAAATGTTTCAACATCGCTTGCGTTTCCAGTTAAATAACCCCTCCATGCTTTGTTTTGAATATCCATAAACATCATTGGATAAAACATCACTTTATACCCTTCGCTTTTTAGATGTTGCAAATATCTAACAATACTTGCGTCATTCGTGGTTCCGCCATATCTCAGCATTTCATTATCACTGGAAATTAAATTAGCAGTTTCTCTAGTAAAATTTCCAACTCGCCATTCAATTGGAGAAGTCATAATTGTTGGAAAAAGCGGATTGATTTTAAATTCAACTCTAGGCTCAATACTGCATGAGGCTATATTCAAATTATTTCCAAACCAAACAACCACTGGAGCCACCCAATTGCAATTAGGCAAAGTAGTTTTTAATTGTTGAGTTGCGACAATTGAATCTGCCACATTACTATTATTATTTTGATTAAGTCTTGCTTGAACTCCAGTATAATGCCACTCTTCAAACCAAATAAAACCTTTAAGTTTAGAAACAACAACAGTATCATAGACGAACTCACCGCATCCGGGAATTAAATTTACTGCACTTACTAAATTTTCAACTTCTTCCTCTTGAACAAAATTTTTTGTAATTTCAAATGTAAAGTTTGGTATCCTATTTCCAAATTCCGCCAAAGGCAAATTTTCAAAAAGCACATAACATAATCCTCTATAAGCAGGAGTTTTATCAACGCCTTCTACAGATTGAATTAAACTATCCGGAGTCTGATTTTCTGTTCCATTATAAAACCTATGCGTATAGCCTGACAAGTCTATTAAATCAGTATCCGCCCAGACTTTTCCAAGCTTGCTCACTTCGCCATTGCAAATAGCAATCGCAACATTTGCATAGTAATAATATTCAATATTTGTTTGATAACTTTTACTTCCTTTTCCAGTTTGATAGCTCGTAATATATTCTTTTCTAACTTCCTTAATGTCTGTCGCCCATATAATATTTCCCGCAAGCCTGACAGTTCCATAAACAGTTGGAATAATTTCATTATATCCGCTTTTTTGGACAGTTAAATCACTCAGCCTACTACTAATTTTATCTTTTTTCCAAGTTTTATCGTCATCAAAATATTCATAAAATGGATTAGCGCTCAATGTATTTAAAATAGAACTTCTTTTGCTGTTAATTGTTGAGGCAACGGTGGATATTACAAAATTTGTCATAAATTTTTATTTTTTTATTAAGATTAAAAAATAGAAAAATTGATGGAAGTGTAAAAATTATTATGACTATGCTTAATTGAGTAATATGGAAATCTTGAAAAAAGCTACGAAAATTTGATGGGTGTTATAAGAGATTGAAGAAAAACTAATAAGATAAAAGATTGGTAAAAGTAATATTATGCAAACAAACACTCCCTACTCCTTATTTTAATTCGGCGAAGCTCTGACGAAATCAAATGTCCCAAGACAAAGAGGAGTTTTAAAACATTTTGAAACAAGACTAAATGTCAACAGAGTTGGTAGAACTAAAGAATAATAAGGAGACTATATTAAAAATAATATAGTCCCAATAAAATTATTCACGCAAAAATCTTAGTATTTCTTTATAATTCTGTTGCCACTAGAATAGTATACAACCATCAACGATTATTTGAATTAATAAAAATTATTTCCCACATTAATAAACATTGCTGGATTGTATCTTATATCTTTATCTCTGATTATTTCATAATGCAAATGATGTCCTGTGCTTCGTCCAGTGCTACCTTGAGTACCTATTACGTCGCCTCTTTTTAATTGGTCGCCAACTTTTACATCATAATTATTAAGATGTCCGTAAAGAGTTTTTATTCCATATTCATGTTCTAAAATTACAGTTTTGCCATATCCACCCTTGGTTCCAATGAATATGACTTTACCATCGGCTGGAGCTCTTACCTTGGCCATATAAGAGCCAACTAAGTCTACACCGTGATGTTCTCTTATAGTTTTTAAAAATGGATCCAATCTTTTTCCATATTTGCTGCTTGTGTAAAGACTATCTATTGGCTCAGCAAAAGGCATTGCATTTATAAAGTTTTCCAATTCACTTAAATGAGCGATATTATTATCTAAAGTTTTTTTAATAACTATTGAGTCAGCAACATCTTCATCAATTGCTACATTATCGTCTATTAAATCATCAACTGTGTTATAAGAGACCAATTGCACATTATCTAGCCGTAAGTTGTCTTTTATTGATTTTAAATTGTCAATTCTGCTAGCTAACTCTAAATTCAAAGTTCTCGTATTATCCTTAATTCTATTTAATACCAACTTTATATCACTTACTTCGGAAATATCAGAGTTATTAATATTTAAAGCATTTTCATCAACAGTTGCGAATCTGTCATATTTATTTAAAGAAAATAAAAATTCCCTAACATTAATTATATTTTTATTAAATAATATTAACTCGGACAACAATTTTTGTTTTACTGATTCTAAGTTCACGATTCTTTCATTTTTTTCAAGAATCTCGCTCCTCATCTCAAAATATTTAATAGTTGCAAATGAGGCCCAAAAAACTGCCAATACATTCCATACTAGGAATATAGCACCAATCTTTCTGGATTTTACACCACGATCTGATATACAAATAACATCTTTTTCCGTTATAAGATTTTTTATTTTTGAGAAAAATTTATTCATATAACTAAATTAATTACTAATAATAATATTATATTGTATATTTAAAAAAGTCAAGTTTATAACTAAAAGTGTTGTGTTTATTGATGTCAACGGTATATATTGATATATAAATTAAGTTGTGTTTAATATATAAATTAATTTGGAAATTATGTGATTGAAAATAAGTATAAATGGTTCCTCTTTTGCAAAACACGACAAAGGGAGCTATTCACAAATAAAATTTTAGTAATGAGCTTATCATAGCAATTGTTCTAAGCCGCCTTCAATTTATATCAATATAAAATTACTTTTGACTTTAATTAATTATATTTTTATCATCTCAATACAAATAATTAATAGTATATTAAAATGATATTGCCAATGTTAAAAGAAGCTTGGATTTCAATAATATCAAATAAATTGAGGTCTTTTCTTACTATTCTTGGTGTTGTGATTGGTGTATGCGCTGTCGTTTTAATGGTTGCTACAGGGCAGGCGGTTCAGTTGGAAATTGATAAACAGTTAGAAGGCATTGGTGGAAATATGATGTTGGTTGTTCCGGCTTCGTCAAATAGAGGTGGTATTCATAGTGGAAGAGGTGGTAGACCAACTTTAACTATGCAGGATATGGTGGCCGTAAAAGCTATTGAAAATGTTATTAATGTAGCTCCTTTGGTAAGATCAAATTTTCAAGTCGTTGCTGGTTCTAATAATTGGAATACAAATGTTTATGGAACTAATACGGAATATCTGGATATTCATAGTTTTAAAATAGCAAAAGGAAATATGTTTTCAGAAAGAGATGTTTATTCTGGCAGCCCATTTGCTGTAGTTGGCCAAACTATAGTTGATAAGCTATTTCCTTATGGTGAAGAACCGATTGGCAAGGATATAAGAATAAAAGGCGTTCCTTTTAAAATTATAGGTGTTTTGCAAGCAAAAGGTGCTGATAGTGCGGGAAACGATCAAGACGATGTAATATTGCTGCCGGTAAAGTCATTTAAAAGCAGGCTTACAAGCAATGCTTTTCCAGATAGGGTTGCTATATTCTTTATAACTTTTGATAAAATTGAAAACATGAAGATTGTTGAAAGGAGAGTCCAAACATTGTTGGAGGTAAGGCATAAAATACCGGTAAATGGGGATCCTGATTTTGAGGTTGTTAATTTAACAGAAATGGTTCAAAAAATTAGTATGATTGGGCTTATTTTGACAATTTTATTAGCGTCTGTTGCTTCTATATCGTTATTTGTTGGAAGTATAGGAATTATGAATATGATGCTTACTTCCGTTACAGAAAGAACAAAAGAAATTGGAATTAGGAAGGCCATTGGCGCTCCAAATAAGAGTATCTTATTTCAATTTTTGATAGAATCGATTTTAATATCAACAATAGGAAGTTTATTTGGCATGCTATTAGGAATTATTTTATCACAACTTGGCGGCCATATGTTTGATAAGGCTGTTCCAATTAGTGTTATAACTATTATGATTTCAATCTTTGCTGCGGTATTTGTAGGCATAGCATCGGGTATAGCCCCTGCAATAAAGGCTACAAAATTAAATCCAATAGACGCTTTGAGGTATGAATAAAATATAATAATTTTCATTAATTACATTTTTAGTTCATATTGTTGAGTTTTATTATATTGTAAAATTAAGAAACTATTTTAATCAATTTTAATAAATTATAAAGAATCCTCAAACAATTGAGATTTATATTTATTTTTAAAGATTTCTGACGTATCTTTGGCCCTATGTTTAAAGATTATTGATAAAACTTTTATATTTTTGTTTATGTAAGTAAATAAAACGACATTTTCCAGTATCTGTTTATCATTTAAGATAATATTTAAAAATTTTATGTTATCCACCATGATTTCAAGAGCTTCTACATTTTTCTTCATTATTGATAGTGCAATTAGATTTCTAATGTGTTCTTCATCGCATTTTGAAAATAATTTTTCGTTTGAACAAAGTTTTTGAAATTTGCTATTTTGTCTGTTTGATATTAGGTAAATTAAAATTGATTGAATACATTTTCCGTCTATTTCTTTATCTATATATTCGTTTTGCAAGACAATGTCGATTAGTGAGTCTTTGTTTTCTTGGACTAGCGAATAAATTAGTAAAGAAATATTTCCTTTTGCTAGTTTTTCATATAATTTTTTTTCATGAAGAAAGATTTTTATTAGTTCATAATTTTTTCTGTTTAAAATTAATAAAAATAATTGTGGAACATCTAAAAAATAACATCTTATGTCGTCATAATAATTATAAAATAATGCTTTGAATAACTCGCTATTATTATTTATTATGGAGTGCTGAACTATATTTAGCCCGTTTTCATCATAAACTAATTCGGCTCTTATACTATCGCTGGTTATTATTCGTTTTATAATATCATAATTTCCTTTTTTTACGGCTTTAAATAATATGTCTGATATTATTTTGTGCAATTCTTCAGTTTTTGTTTTTAACTTAAAGGCATTTTTATTATTTGGACGAATTTTACTTAGTAAAGATATATCCTTAATAATCTTATTTAATTTTATGCCAAACATAGTTCCTCCTACTATTGTTTTCTAATAAGTTTTAAATCATTCGTTTCATTACTATAATTTTTTGTTAAAGATTCCATAATAATTAAATTCTTCCTATTATTAGCTAATTTAGCTATATTTCTTATTATGGTTTCGTCTAATCTGCCTAACGCATCTATAAAATATTGATTTGAGAGCATTATTTCTATGGATTTTTCATTTCCGCTCAAGATTGATAATAAAAACAATTTTTCAATTTCTTGGTCTTGAAGTTGATTTATTAATTTGGGATAAGAAAATATTAGTTTTAAATTATCTAATTTATTATGCGAAATTAAATATAAAACAGAGGCCTGTATATTTCTTGAATCTAAACAATCTAAAAAATTGCTTATAATAAGTTGAATAATATCATTTTGCTTATATTGCGTTGCCTTAAATAAACATTCAACCACATTTTCTTTTTTTAGAGATTTTTTAAAGTTTTTTAGGAAAAATTTTACCAATTCAAAATTTTCTTTCTTAAAAGCTATTGTGAATAGTTCGGGAATATCTCTAAAATAATAATCTGTTAGATTATATAAGTCATATAAAGAGTAAAAAAGCTCATTATTTGAATAAAATAAACTATATTCTACTATATTATATCCATTTTCATCGGTTAAATCTTTTTTAGAAATGTAATGCGATGATAAAATTTTTGTTATTATATATTTATCGTTGTTTTTAACGGCATTAAATAGAATTTTTGATAATTGTTCATGCAATTCTAACAGCTTATGTCTTTTTTCATTCAAATCAATATTAGTGCGTTGTCTAATGTCTTCTATATTTTTCAATAGTTTTTCCATATCGCACTCCTGTAAATTACAAAATAACTCATTTATAAGGAGGACAAGTGTGTCCCTTATTTGATAAAGTAAAAATTTCCACACCATCTTTTTTTACAGCCATTGTGTGTTCGAATTGGGCTGATAAGCTTTTATCTCTTGTTGTTGTAGTCCATCCATCTATTTTACTAACTAAAACTTCATATTTTCCTGCATTTACCATTGGTTCAATTGTAAACACCATTCCCTCTTCTAAAATCAAACCTTTTCCTTTATTTCCATAATGCAAAATTTGCGGTTCATCATGAAACTTTTTTCCAGTTCCATGTCCGCAAAAATCTCGCACTACAGAAAATCCTTCTTTTTCTGCGTGTGTTTGAATAGCATATCCAATATCACCAAGAGTATTGCCCGGTTTGACTTGCTCTATACCTAGCATTAAACAATCATAAGTGCATTGCGTCAGTCTTTTTGCTTTTATTGACGGATTTCCAGCGTAATACATTCTGCTGGTATCGCCATAATACCCATCTATAATAACAGTTATATCTATATTTAATATGTCCCCATCTTTCAATTTTCTATCATGGCTAGGTATTCCATGGCATACAACATGATTAATAGAAATGCATGTTGGTTTTGGATAACCATGATAGCCTAACGGTGCAGGAATTGCTGACATTTCCTTCATTTTCTCATGACACAAATCATCCAAAAATCCGGTTGATACTCCAACATCCACGAAATCAGTTATATAGTCAAGAACATCAGCAGCTGCTTTGCCTGCTTTTCTTAATCCTTTAAAATCTTCTTCCGTATATATTGGGACATTAGACATTTAAAAACCTTTATATCTTGTAGAACTAATTTTAGAGGAGATATTTTTTAAATCAAGATAAATTGCGAAATATTATATATATTATTATAGTTCCCCTTTATCCTTTATACCTTTTATTGAAAAATAAAAATATTTAATTAGCATTCTGGCAGTTTCAATAATACAAATTTTATGAAAAATAAAAAGGTTAAAACAATAGTATTTCCCGCAGGCGGACTTGGTACTCGTTTTTTACCAGCAACAAAAGCAACACCCAAAGAGATGCTACCAGTTGCTGAAAAACCATTAATTCAGTACGCATTTGAAGAAGCTATGGAGGCCGGAATAGAAAGATTTATCTTTATTACTGGAAGAAATAAAAACTCAATAGAAGATCATTTTGACAATAACTTTGAACTCCAAACAATACTTTCCACCAATAATAAAAATGGAATGTTAGAAAAAACAATCGGTTGGTTGCCACCAGCTGGTCAAATCATTTTTATGAGACAACAAAAGCCATTAGGATTAGGACACGCAATATTATGCGCTGAAAAATTTGTTGGAAATGAGCCATTTGCCGTTACGCTTGCTGATGAATTGTTTTATAAAAAAGATTTAAACATCTTAAAAGAAATGATAAATATTTATAAAAATATTGATGAAAAATGCAATTTAGTAGCAATTCAACAAGTTGAAAAAAAAGATGTTTCAAAATATGGAATTATATCGCCAGCAAAAGATTTTGGAAATTATTTAAAGATTAATGATATGGTTGAAAAACCAAAGCCGGAGAATGCCCCATCAAATTTATCTTTAACTGGAAAATATATATTTGAACCAGAAATATTCAATTATATTAAACAAACCGAAGTTGGTACTGGTGGCGAAATTCAAATCACCGACGCTATGAAAAAAATGTTAAAAGATTTTTCTGCTTATGCATATAAATTAGACGGTGAAAGGTTCGATTGCGGAAGTTTAGCTGGTTATTTAAGAGCAAATATTGCTTTCGCATTGAATAATGAAGAAACCAAGGAAAATACAATAAAAATTATTGAAGAATTTTATAATAAAATAAATTCCAAGTAAAATTACTATATAATTTTTGCTAATTGAAGTTTTATAGCCCCCCTTTGTTGTTCTGCAACATTTACCCTCAAGGATGGGAAATATCTGAAGGACAAGGGGGCTATTATATAATGACATTAAATAGCCCAAGTACATAAGTATTAAAATTATTTAAAATAATTGTTGACTAACCTCTTTTTTTATACTATAGTGTAATTACGAGAGTGTTAATAAATTTTATGAATTTAGTTAATAATGGACATTTAGAGATTCTTTTAAGCTTGTTAAGCGATGTATCTCTATATGCTTTCTGCTCTTGGTTTACCATCTTCTTTAATATGTATTTTCTCCCAAGAGGGAGATTAATGCAAAACATATGACTTTATTAAGTCTGTGAATTAAAACAAAAGTTTGAAATTCAGAATTAAAAAAACAAATAAATAAAAATAAAATAAATAGGTAAAAATATGGCTGATGTAATAGGCCAAGCGGGAGATACTTTGTATCCAGCCCCGACTTTATGTACAGCTCCGAGATCTGCGGTTTTAGTTGATAGAAGGCATGAGGAATTAATAGAGCTGGCAACACATTATCAAAAAACTAGTGAGAAAGTCATTTCCACACAGTCGCCGAATGTATTGGTGAATCAAATAATTAGACAGATGAAGGAATACAGAGATACAATAACCTTTGCAATTCCTTATAATCCATCATTCATAGGACCCAAAAAGGGTCGTAGTGAAGAAGATGGTTTAGATATTGCAACAAGAATATCTCTTGATAATATACATGATTTTGCTAATAGAGTTGCAACAATTACTGGCAAAAAAGTTTCTTTCATACTGTTATATGATTCTGCTTTATCATTAGGGATTTGTGAATTTAACATTCTTAATCCTGCAGATTACTTGACAGGTGTTCAAGCCATACACGAATATAATAGAAAGCAAAATACAGACAGAGTCCAAATAAGAGAATGGGATACTGTGGCCGATAGCATGCTTGGATTTCAACAGAGGCCAGAATTTGTTGAAAGTGGCGAGTTAGAATCGGCTTATGAGGCACGATTAAAAAAATTAAAACAAGTATTTGGTGAGGATGGAAGAGCATCATTAAGAGCCTTTGTTAATAAGCAAATTCAAATAATGCAAGTTGAAGCTAATTTAAGTGCAACAGACCATAAACAAGCTTATGAATGGATAAAAAGAACATTCGGTATAGATTCACTAGAAGAAGCAAGAAGAATAGCTCTTTCAATAGAATTGTTTAAGAGAATGGATGCAAAAGAAAATGTCGGCCAAATTATTAGATTATCGCCGCACGTTAAAGATGAGAAAGAACTTTGTAAATATGGTTTTGCATTTTTCCCTAGGACTTGTATAATGATAGAACCTTGGGTTGGCAATGTCGTTGCAAGGCCAGATCGTAGTTTTGTTTTAGATACACATAAAAAAGAACGTTCATTTGAAGAAGCTCTACAATTAGAAAAAGAAAGAGTTGAAAAGGAAGCAAGAAGAGCCGAAGCCGAAAGAAAACAAAAAAAAGGATCTCAGCAAATGTTAGGACGGATTTTGAAAGAATAAAAATAGAGCCAATAATTTATAAATGGTGAAGACGTACACTGGATTCTGTTTTGATAACCATTAATCTAGTCGTGCAATTGCTTGCAAAATCTATCTACCTACCTTCACCTTGTGTGAGAGACACTCTACCATTGCTGATAGACGGTTATGTTTGGTATTTCTCCCAGTGGGGTTTGTCTATGAAGAATATTCCTATCCTCATGATAAGTTCTTACCTTATCTTATCACCCTTACCCTTACAGGCGGTATATTTTCTTTAAACACTTTCCCTGTCCTTACGAACGGCGGTCTTTCTCCGCCACTATTCCCTCATGGAGTCCAGACTTTCCTCTTGCCTTCATATTAACAATAAATTGTTAGAAAGACCAGCGATTATCCTCTTCACCATTTATAATAATAAAGAAAATTTATAATTAGTCAAGACTTGATTAACCTTTAACGCTTTTTAAAATTATTTAAAAAATATAAACACCAATTATTACTTGCACCTACAAACAGCAAAAACAAATACTCTTATTCCCAAACAGCTTAAAGAAACCA